>NZ_QTMM01000009.1:0-52119 GCF_003635445.1 Parabacteroides sp. AF17-3
CCTATTTACATTCTCTTGGACGAAATTTATTTCATGGATGTTTCATGATATATTATGTATAGCTAGTATTATAATTTTTCAATTTTGGTAACCTTTCCTTGTCCACCTGTTACCATGCTGACAGCGGCTACGATAGCAGCGGTAGTCTTACCCGGAATATTTCCGGACTGTCCGGCTGCAACAGGTTGTGTTGTTACTTGTTTTTTTACGATGACTTCTTCCGGTGCGTACTTGTTAACCAATGTGATTAATCCTTTTCCTAAATAGATTACGATTAAAAGAATTGCAAATACTGTGGTCATTCCGACTACCATTAACAAAAGTCCAGTTTCTATGTTTTCCATATCTAATATTTATGACAATAAGTGTTGTGGGAAGCGATCAAAACAATCTCCGCCAAGTTATAAATTGCATGCAAAAATAACAAAATCCCGCAATTTTCTGTACAGGAAGACTATAAAAAAAGTAAAAGAATAGAATATTTATTCTTTTGAATGTTTTGTTTCGTAGTATTAATGTGGGTTTTTGTGATAAATAGTTATTTTTATGAGATGAAGTATTTAAGTCTGTTATTTATTGGTATTGCTTTTGTTGTACATACATAAGTGTTTGAAGGAATGTATTTGACAAAATGAATCAATCTGGGGTTGTCCTTGAACAAAAAGATCCTATTCGACGAGTTTTTGTGGCGTGTATATTCTTTCAAACAGATGTTCTGGAGTGCTGTTGAATACAAAATTTAACAATCTGATCGGCAGATACATCTTTTATGATTCGTTTAAAAGAAATTTCTAACTCGTTTAAAACGAATTTTTTTTCATTTTAAATGAATAGGCAATTTGTTTAAACCGAGATTTGTGTTAATAAATGTTGAGTTCGAATCTTTTTGAGGCTCTTTTATCCCTAAAAAGCATGTTGAAAAACATTTTTATTTTCTGTAACGAGGAAAACAGGGGCTGTGAATGAAAGAGAATATTGATAGTGTGTTTGAAGAATATGTGACTTGTTGTTGAGTATACTTTTTTGTGGATTTCATAATGTTGTATTTGTGAGTTTATGTGTGTCTTAGTGTTATTGGCTAAATGGCCGACAGGTAAGTGAATAGCAGCAGGGCTTGATTAATGGCTGTACAGCTTCTTTAAAAGTAGGTTGAAATGACATTCTGATATGTGTAAATTGTTGTTTTAAAATAAATCTGTTTTTATATGGTTTATGATATCTTGTTGCATATGGCAAATTCAAAATAATCGGTATATTTGCCCTCTCGAACATAAACATATAACCATGGGAAATTTCTTTACATCTTTGTTCTCTTCTTCCAAAAGTGAGGATACGGCAGAAGGAAAAGCTAAAAATGATCAGAAAAACTTCGACATATTAAAATATGACGGTATCCGTGCGCAAAAAATCGGCCAGGTGGCCTATGCTATCAAATGCTTTACGGAAGCCTTGAATATACAGGAAGATTTTGAAACAATGAACCATCTGGTATCGGCCTATTCAATGGCAAACCAGACGGAAAAGGCTTTGGATACATTGAACCGTATGGTGGAAATGGAGCCGGAGCATATCCAGACGTTGTTGACAAGGGTCAGCGTGCTCTTTATGCTGGATAAGGAAGCCGAGGTCATTGCCGACTGCCTGCGGGTGATCGAACTGGATGAGTCGAACCATCTAGCCTGGTTCCTGATGGCAAAAGCCAAAAGAACAACCGGCGACCAGTTGGGAGCCATTGCCGACCTGACGAAAGCCATTGCCTTGAAAGATGATTTCACGGATGCTTATCTGCTTCGTGCAGAGGTGTTGCTTGCCATGAAACAGGGACAGGAGGCTTTGCCCGATATCGAGAAAGCGATCTCATTGGCTCCGGAAGAAGAAACAACATATCTGGTAAGAGGTAAAATACACGAATCGCTGGGTGACCTGGATGCTGCCGCCGATGACTACCAGCAGGCGCTCGACCTGAACCCGTTCAATGAAGATGCCTGTATACTGAAAGGTTCGCTGCTGATCACTAAAAACTTGTTAGACGAAGCTATTGTCTTTTTTGATGAGGCCATTGAAATAAAACCGGATTTTGCCAAGGCTTATGCCGAACGTGGACGCGCCAAAAACCTGAAAGGCGATAAAGAAGGTGCTTTCGAAGACCTGAAAAAATCAATCGAACTGAATCCGGAAGGAGAGGAAGCCAAGAAGTTTGAAGGACAACATGCCAATTTCGAGAATAAAACTTATATGCCTTTCTGATGTTATATAAGGAGTAGATAATGATGGGGATAAACGGTGACAATTTTGCATGATGAAAACTTAATAGAAGGTCTGCGTCTTGGGGACGAACAGGCTTATAAATCGCTTTATAAGCTGCATTACAAGGTGCTTTGTGCTTTTGCATATACCTATGTGAAAGATTATTTTGTTGCCGAAACTTTAGTCAGCGATATTATATTCAATATTTGGGAGAAACGTGATTCGTTGATTATAAATCAATCATTGAGAGCCTATCTCATGAAAGCTGTGAAAAATAGCAGCATCAATTATCTTGACCATTTGGAGCGGCAAAACAATCTGAGACAATCCGTTTCCCAACAAATGGAAAAAAGGGAAGAATCTTTCCATGAGCAGGATTATTATCCGATGTCTTCTTTGCTGGAAAAAGAACTGGAGGGAAAGATTATGCAATCTGTCAGTTCCCTCCCTGAGTTTACACGTGAGATTTTCGAGATGAGCCGTCATGATGGATTGAAGTATGAAGAGATTGCCGCCCGTAAAAATATCACGATTGATATAGTGAAATATCATATACGTTTATCCCTGAATCAGTTGCGTCATGATTTACGGGACTACCTGCCGTTCTGGCTGACTTTGTTCCTTTTTATGTAAAAAAAAGATCATTTTTTTTCACCCGTTTTCTTTTTTCGCTTGTCATATCTATAGAAGAGGAACATTATGGATATACGAATTACAGATCGGGGATATTGGGATGATTTGATAATTGACCGACTTTCGGGAAATTTATCAGCAGATGACCGGGCGCGTCTGGAAAGATGGTTGGACGAATCGGAGGAACATCGGCAATATTATAGCCAAATGAAAGAACTTTGGGATTCTTCTGAAGTTGCAAATCCGCATTTTCTTTTTGATGATGAGAAAGCCTACATACTTTTCAGCAAAAGGTGTGCCTCTTTTGCCGGGATCCCGCGTAAACGGTTGAGTGTCCCGTGGTGGAAAAGAGGGGTGGCAGTGGCGGCAGTGCTGATCCCTTTTGTGTTCCTGAGTTATTTTACCGTCCTTTATTTTCAATCACGTTCCATTGAGGAACGTGCTCCTCTGATCTCAGAAATAAAGAGTCCGAAAGGTTCACGAACACAGGTTTACCTGGCCGACGGTTCGCTTGTCTGGCTGAATTCCGGGAGTACGATCAGTTATGCGGATGATTTCGGTAAGAACAGCCGTACGTTGAAGCTATCCGGTGAAGCTTATCTGGAAGTTGCAAGAAACGAGGAGATACCTTTTGTTGTTGAGGCAGGCGGTCTTGAAGTGAAAGTCTTGGGGACAAAATTTAATGTGAGTGCCTATGCCGGAGATGAAGATGT
The DNA here is from genome assembly GCF_003635445.1 of Parabacteroides sp. AF17-3. NCBI lineage: Bacteria > Pseudomonadati > Bacteroidota > Bacteroidia > Bacteroidales > Tannerellaceae > Parabacteroides > Parabacteroides sp. AF17-3. The sequence goes on from NZ_QTMM01000009.1 coordinate 3,594, forward strand.
AAAAGTCTTTCTTTTGAACGGGTCGGTCCGTTTATCAGGAAATGAAGAGTTGGCTCCGGTGACGCTTAAACCGCAGGAGATGGCAGTTTATAATACGTTGGTCAACCGGGTGAAAGTGTTTGAAGACGATGCCTCCTTTGCATTGAACTGGATGAATAACAAATTGGTGTTCCGAGGCGAAACAATGAAACAAATTGCACAAACCCTCCAACGTTATTATGATGTGAAGATTGAAATTCATAATCCTTCAGTGAGTGAGCGGCGATTCGCCGGTGACTTCAAGCTGGATGATCCGATAGAAAAGATATTTAAAGTAATGGCCGCTAATGAAAAATTCAGATACCGGATCAAAGGAGGTATAGTAGATATTTATTAAGAGAGTGAATAAAAAACTATAGTGTTAACATTTAATTTAAAATGCCTATGAATAAAAACTGAGTTAACCTGAGACAAATTGAGGAATGCGCTAACATTCCTCAATTCTGTTGCTAAAAAAGTAGAAAATCATTTCAGACTAGATTATTAACTATTTAACAACTAACTACAAATGTATCAAAAAGCTTGTAGCATAGGTTCGTTGTGTCGAATTTTATGCATAAAAAAAAGTCTAAATATTATGAAAATATCTGTCTTGCTGTTATTTCTGGGGATATTTTCAGTGTCTGCAAAATCTTACGGACAGGAGACTAATGTTACGTTTAATTTGAGTAATGTCACAGTGAATGAGGTCTTTGATGCGATTCGCGCCCAAACGGATTATTCCTTTTGGTATGACCTGAAAGACGTAGATGTAAATCGTGTTGTCTCAGTGGAAGCCGAAAATAAGTCGGTTAAACACGTGCTGGAAAGTATTTTTAAAGATAAGAATGTGGATATCCAATTGGTTGATAACCACATTGTCCTCAGAGCGAAAAGTTCACAACCGGGCCGTCCGGCAACTGCACAGGCACACCGGGTTACGGGAGTTGTGAAGGATCATATGGGAGACCCTGTTATCGGGGCGAATATTGTTGAGAAAGGAACGACTAATGGAACGATCACCGATATAGACGGACGTTTCTCTATTGAGGTATCTCCTGGTGCAACCTTGATTATTTCTTATATCGGTTATCTGTCAAAAGAAATTCAGGTAAATAACCAAAGAAATATTCAGGTTAATCTGGTGGAAGATACGCAGACATTGGGTGAAGTGGTTGTTGTTGGGTTCGGTTCTCAGAAAAAGGAGAACTTGACGGGAGCTGTTTCGCAGGTGAAAATGACGGAAGTGCTGGGTTCGCGTCCGGTGACGAATGCGATGAGTGCCTTGCAAGGAACTATGCCGGGGTTGCAGATTACCGCCAATAATGATGCGGCAGGTCCGGGTTCGTCCAAGAATTTCAATATCCGTGGTACGACTTCAATTAACGGAGGAGGTCCGTTGGTGCTGATCGATAACGTGCCTGGTGATATCGATATGTTGAATCCGGAAGATATAGAAAGTGTTTCGGTCTTGAAGGATGCTGCTTCCTCTGCTATTTACGGGGCACGTGCCGCTTTTGGTGTAATATTGGTTACAACGAAGAAGGCACAGAAAGGGCAGCGGTTCCAGGTGAATTATAATAATAATTTCGGGTTCCAGTCTTCTATCAACGAACCGGGTATAGCCAATGGTATGCAATGGTTGCAGGCTTATAAAGACGCCCAGTTTGGTTCCGGGAGTTATTTTGCAGGACAGGATATCGATACCTGGATTAAATATCTGGGAGCCTATCAGCAGGATCCCAGCCAGTTTAAAACGTACGGGGATGGTATTTATACGGATCCGGAAACAGGTGTGAACTATTATTTGAATGAAAAGAATGTTTATACGAACATGTTCGATAATTTCGGCTTTTTACAGAACCACAATGCTTCGCTGAGCGGAGGCGGTGAGAAGATTACTTATCGTATGTCGTTGGGATATAATAAAGAACAGGGTATTTTGAAAACAGATAAAGATTCGTATAAACGTGCATCTGCCAGTGCCTATGTCTCCGCTGATATCACTTCCTGGCTTACTCAATCGGCCGATGTCCGTTATGCGCAAAGCACGAAAAATATGCCGATCACGTCATCTTCGTCTACGCTTTATGATATGCGTAAACCGAGCCTTTATCCGGAAGGTTATCTGATTCTGCCTGACGGAGAGGAACTGTTGACGGATACGCCGCAAAACTTGTTGAAGTTGACTACAGATAACAGGACGATCAGGGATAATACCCGTTTGATGTCGAAAACGGTCGTGAAACCGTTGAGTGGCTTGGAAATGGTTTTTGAGTATACCTTTGATAAAGTGGTACAGAACAACCGCCAGAACCGGGCTATCATGGATTATGCCAATATACAAATGGCTAAAATGCAAACGGCGGCAAACTCTTCTTTACAGGAGATTAATGAAGCAACCGATTACCATGCGATAAATGCTTATGCTACTTACACCCGTACGTTCAACGAGAAGCATAATTTGACGGCAATGGTCGGATTCAATCAGGAACATAGCAAATATACGAAACTGACTGCTTACGCATACGATTTGATAAATGATCAGGTGCCCTCATTCAACACGGCAACCGGCGAGACAAAAACGATTACGGATCAGTATCGTGAGTATTCTGTGCGTGGGGCATTCTATCGTTTGAATTACGATTATGAAGGGCGTTATCTGTTTGAGGCGAACGGACGTTATGACGGTTCGTCTAAGTTCCCGAAGAAAAGCCGTTTCGGTTTCTTCCCTTCTTTCTCCGTTGGCTGGAATGTCGCCCGTGAAGCCTTTATGGAGTTGACTGCCGGATGGCTGGGAGAATTAAAGCTGAGAGGCTCGTGGGGGCAGATCGGTAACCAGGCGATCGATCCTTATCAGTTTACACCGGTTATGTCGGCATATCCGGCAAACGAAGTGAACTGGATCGTAAACGGAGATAAACCGGTTACAATAAAAGCACCGGGACTGGTTAGTGATAACTTTACCTGGGAAACAGTGGAAACATTGGACTTTGGTGTGGATATCGCTTTGCTGAATAACCGCTTGCGCGGAACTTTCGACTGGTATCAGCGTGATACAAAGGATATGTTGGCTCCCGGATTGGAACTGCCGGCTTTAGTCGGGGCGTCCGCTCCTTTACAGAATGTGGCGGATTTACGTACGAAAGGATGGGAGTTGAGCCTGAACTGGCGGGATAAGATCGGTAACTGGGGATATAATGTCGGTTTTAATCTGTATGATTCGCGTACGACTGTTACAAAGTATGATAATGAATCGTTTGTCTTGCAGAACAGTAATGGAGAGAATAATTACTATACCGGTTATGAGATCGGAACAATATGGGGATATGTGACAGACGGATATTATACCGTAGATGATTTTGAGGATACGAATACCTGGAAACTAAAAGAGGGGGTTACCTCTATTAATGCTGTAAACCCACGGCCCGGTGACATAAAGTTCAAGAATCTGCGTGATGATGACGATAGTGTGAACCGAATCGATGCTGGCGACGGGACATTGATGAATCCGGGAGATCGTCAGATCATCGGTAACAATAAGATACGTCTCCAGTATGGTATTAATCTGGGTGTTAATTATAAAGGGTTTGACCTGAATGTGTTGTTACAGGGTGTCGGTAAACGTGATGTCTGGATAAGCGATGCCCGCAGATGGTCGTTTGCTTCCGGCCAGTTCGGACAGATTTTCGACGATCAGCTGGATTATTGGAAACCGATCGATCCGGATAATGGCAATTGGAACCCGGTAAATCCGGATGCTGAATATTTCCGCATTTACAACCAGCGTGAAAATTCCGGTTCGAATACACGTGCACAAACGAAATACCTGTTGAACGGGGCCTATCTACGTGTGAAAAACATCACATTCAGTTATACATTCCCGAAAACATGGATGGATGTTATTCATCTAAATGCGTTGAAGGCTTTTGTGAGTTGTGAAAATTTACACACATTCTCCTCTTTGCCTAAAGGGTATGATCCGGAACGTCTTTCCTGGGGATATCCTTTCTATCGCACCGTTTCGTTTGGTATAAATGTCACACTTTAAATTAGCAGGAAAATGAAAAAAATAATATATTCTTTGATGATTATGGCAGGATTGGTTGCCATGCCGGGGTGTAATGATGATTTCATGGAACATTCTCCGAAGGATTCATTGACCGAAGAAACTGTATTTTCAACCTACAGTACGTTCAAGACATATGCGTGGGGATTGTATAATGTATTTACGAATGGTAATATGTTGCGGCGTCCGGGGACGGGAGGTTCCTATGCCAGTGCCGTATCTTATCAGGGAGATATCAATGCGGGTTATCTGATGCGCCGGTTGGGTAGCGGGAACAGTTATGCTTTCCAGACGATAACGGATGCGGCTTCCGGCAACGGATGGAATTTCTCTTTTGTCCGTAATGCCAACCTAATGCTGGATAATATAGATAATTCTTCTATGAGTGATGTCGATAAGGAACATTGGCGCTCTGTCGGTTACTTTTTTCGTGCTTATTATTATATGGAACTGATCGCCCGTTTTGGCGATGTGCCTTGGGTAGAGCATATCCTGGGTGATAGTGATACCGAAGTGGCTTATGGTCCGCGTACTCCGCGTAAAGAAGTGGCGGACAAGGTTCTGGAAAACTTATTATACGCTGAACAACATATAAAACCGGAAGGCGACGGGGATAACACGATCAATGTGCATGTTGTACGTGCATTGATCTCCCGTTTTGCCTTATTTGAAGGAACCTGGCGGAAATATCATGAACTGGGCGATTATGAGAAATATTTTGATGCCTGTATCAAAGCATCCGAAAGTCTGATGGCTGCCTATCCGACGGTACACAGCAGTTTCGGGGAAATGCTGACCTCTGACCTGGCAGGTGTTCCGGGAGTGATCCTGTATCAGGAGTATGTTCCTAAGATTTTTACAAATTATGTGCTGACACATGTGGAACGGACTTCCACCCATAATGTGGAAATGCCCCAGCACATTGTCGACATGTATCTGTGTGAAGACGGAAAACCGATTTCTACCAGTAGCTCCTATGAATGGGGAAAAACGGATAAAACGATGTATTCAACATTTCGGCATCGTGATTACCGTTTGTTGGAGACAGTCGCACCACCCTATAAAGTTGTTCGTAAAAACAATAACAATTCTTGGGAATATACGGATAATCCGGCTGATAAAGAGTATATGGACTTGATGGGGATTACCACTTATACCGGATATGGAGGTGGAAACGGGGAAGCTGGCAAGCATAAGGTTTTTCCTCTGATGAACTGGTCGGCTTCTGTATTGGAAGGCATCCCTCATTTCTCGACTAATAATTGGGGGCAAGGTTTCATTGTAGCCCGTAGCGGTAATTATGTATACCGTTATTATAATGTATGGGATGATTCTCGTGAAAATCAGGGGACAACCGATGTCCCTTTATTTAAGATTGAAGAAGTCCTGCTGAACTATGCGGAAGCCAAATTCGAGAAGGGAGAGTTTAATCAGGGAGTAGCTGATGCAACCATTAATAAACTGCGAGTAAGGGCAAAGATTGCCAGTATGACGGTCAGCGAGATCAATGACAGCTTCGACCTGGCTCGGGACCCGTCGGTAGCTCCGGTTCTTTGGGAGATTCGTCGTGAACGGATGGTGGAACTGATGGGCGAAGGTTTTGGCTTTTACGACATACGGCGTTGGAAAAAAGCGGAATGGTTTGTAAACAAAGTACAGTACGGACAATGGGCGACTAAAGAGCAGATTGGTAACAGCGGGCAGTTTATTGATTTGAATACAGGTTTTGCCGATGCCTCCGGAAAAACAGAGGGATATGTATATATGTATAATGATCCGGTAAAAACAGGTAAAGGCTGGCTGGAGAAATACTATCTGTATCAGATTCCTACCAATGAAATTGCTCTTAATCCGAATTTGAAGCAGAATCCGGGCTGGAATTAGAAGAAAAAACTTTCAACTCTTTGTTTATTAAAAAAAAGCCTCTATCTTTGCAGCCCGAATTGATATGTAAGATAATAATAAATAAATATATAGAAAGATGAAAAGAACATTCCAACCTTCCAACAGAAAAAGAAAGAACAAGCATGGCTTCCGTTCTAGAATGGCTACTGCTAATGGCCGCAGAGTATTAGCATCTCGTCGTGCTAAAGGAAGAGCTAAATTAACTGTATCTGACGAATATAACGGATAATCTCCGTTAGAAGAAATTAGTATAAGAAAGTAGAGGTTTTTGCTAAAAAGCCTTTACTTTCTTTGTTTTAACGGCTTTGTTTTCTATTTTTGATCCCGCCTACAAAAACAAACAGAGATGAATAACTTTTTTGTTAAACTGATAAAGAATCCGTACGTCTTGAACCTGCTGCTGGCAGTGGTCGTGACGTGTGGCCTGATCTATGGTGCTTTGAAATGGCTGGATCATTATACACGACATAATGAGGCCGTTGTAGTTCCGGATGTGAAGGGACTGAAGATAGAAGAAGCCGCTGAATTCTTCAAAAATAACAACCTGCGTTATAATGTGATCGACTCGGTATTCTCTAAAGACGTGGAACCGGGAGCTATCGTCGAGCTGTCTCCATTGGCCGGCTCGAAGGTGAAAGAAGGACGTATCGTTTTTATCACCGTGAATGCTTTGACCTCGCAGATGGCAACAATTCCGGAAGTGGAAGACCTGTCATTCCGCCAGGCGTATGCGCTTTTAAAAGCCCGTGGGTTTGAAAATGTGGAGATCGAGTATGTTCCGGGTGACTTCAAGGATCTGGCAGTTTCTGTCGATCTGCGTGGACGGGCGTTGGCAAAAGGTGAGCATGTTCCGCTTACGGCACCGCTGGTGCTGAAGGTGAGCAGCGGTGAAGCCGAGATTCACCCCGACTCTTTGTCGATCGACTCCCTGTCGACGATGCCCATCGAATCATTGGATAGTGAAGAAGAAAACTGGTTTTAGCTATGGATGAATTTTTCGACGAAATGGATGATGAACAGGTTGATGACCTGTTAGAACAGAACGAGGAGGATGTTCCCCGGCTGTATGAACATTTCCGCTTCGTTGCCGATCGCGGACAATCCTTGTTGCGGGTAGATAAATTTCTGGTAGACCGGATGATGGGGGCCACCCGTAACCGAATACAGTTGGCTGCCGATGCCGGTTGTATCATGGCAAACGGCAAGCCGGTAAAAAGTAATTACCGGGTGAAACCGGAGGATGTCGTGACTATTATGATGTCTCGTCCCCGTCGGGATTTAGCAATTATTCCTGAGAATATTCCTATAAAGATTATTTATGAAGACGATGATTTGCTGGTGGTTGATAAACCGGCAGGTCTGGTCGTGCATCCGGGCCATGGCAATTATACCGGTACGTTGGTAAATGCCTTGGCATGGTATTTAAAAGATGATCCTACTTACGATCCGAATGATCCGGCGTTAGGACTGGTTCACCGTATCGACAAAGATACTTCCGGATTACTGGTTGTTGCCAAGAAGCCGGAGGCAAAGGCGCATCTCAGTATGCAGTTTTTCAATAAGACGACTAAACGCGAATATCGTGCCCTGGTATGGGGCATCGTGAAAGACGACGAAGGCCGTATCGAAGGTAATATCGGACGCGACCCGCGCGACCGGATGCAGATGACGGTATTTCCCGAAGGAGATCAGGGAAAGACGGCCGTTACCCATTACTCCGTGTTGGAACGTCTGGGATATGTGACATTGGTGAAATGCCGCCTGGAGACGGGACGTACGCATCAGATCCGTGTGCATATGAAATATATCGGCCATACGCTTTTCAACGATGAACGTTATGGCGGAAATGAAATATTGAAAGGAACGACTTTTACAAGATATAAACAGTTCGTACAGAACTGCTTTGCTATCTGTCCCCGGCAGGCACTCCATGCCAAGACGTTGGGGTTTGTGCATCCTACTACCGGCGAGGAAATGTTTTTTGATTCCGAAATTCCGGCCGATATGACACAACTGATAGAAAAGTGGCGGGTATATGCAAATACTAAAGAGATATAAAAATGAAAAAGAACATTGCTATTGTAGCCGGAGGAGACTCCTCTGAAATTGTTGTTTCATTAAAAAGTGCAGAAGGAATCTACTCTTTTATTGATAAAGACAAATATAATTTATATATTGCCATCGTTAAGAAGGGCGAATGGGCGGTAAAACTTCCTGGAGGGGAACATACACCAATAGACAAAAATGATTTTAGTTTCCGTGAGAATGGCGAAGTAAAGCATTTCGACTTTGCTTACATCACTATTCACGGTACTCCGGGTGAAGACGGACGGTTGCAGGGGTATTTCGATTTGATAGGCATGCCTTATTCTTCATGCAGTCAGTTGGTGAGCGCTCTAACCTTTAATAAATTTGTTTGTAATAATTATTTGCGTAGCTTTGGCGTCAGAGTCTCTGATTCCATCCGTTTGTTCAGAGGACAGACAGTTACGGACGAAGAGGCTGTGAGCCGTTTGGGATTGCCGATATTTGTGAAACCCAACGACGGGGGAAGCAGCTTCGGTGTTACAAAGGTGAAGGATGCTTCACAATTACAACCGGCTATAGCTAAGGCTTTTGCCGAAGGGAATGAGGTCATGTTGGAGAGTTTTATTTCCGGAACAGAAGTGACCTGCGGTTGTTATAAGGTAGGCTGTGGCTCGGGAGCAGCCCGGAAAGAAGTAGTTTTTCCGCTTACCGAAGTAGTTACAAAGAATGAGTTCTTTGATTTTAACGCCAAGTACAACGGGGAGTCTGACGAGATCACTCCGGCCCGTATTTCTCCTGAACTGACGGAGAAGGTACAACGCGAAGCATCAAAGATTTACGATATACTGGGCGCCAAAGGGCTTATCCGGGTGGATTTTATTATTGAGGCAGACGGTGAACCGAAAATGCTCGAAGTAAATACAACACCGGGTATGACAGCTACCAGCTTTATTCCGCAGCAGGTTCGGGCTGCCGGATTGGATATCAAAGATGTCATGACTGACATTATTGAGAACGAACTGCAAAAGGTAGGTAAATAAAATTAAACGATATGGATACAGAAGTTTCCTATAATTTTGACGACATTCGTCCGCTGAACAACAACGAGGTGAAGGATGCAATCGAGGCATTGGTAACCAACGAAGATTTCGAGCGGGCCTTCCGGTACATCAAACCGGATGTAAACTGGAAAGAGTTTTCCGAAACAATGCGTTCTTTCAAGACGAAAGAAGATTTTAAATCGAAGCTGGCTTATGAGGCAGTGATGATGGTGGCTAACAAGACGACTTTCTCGCTGACGATCTCCGGACGAAGCCGTCTGCCGAAGGATAAAAAGCCTTGTACGTTTATTTCCAATCATCGGGATATTGTATTGGATGCTTCCTTCCTGAATGTCATGTTGTATGATGTAGGTTATGGTATGACACAGGTAGCCATCGGTGATAATCTGATGATCCGTCCCTGGATAGAAACTTTGGTTCGCCTGAACAACAGTTTTATCGTGAAACGTGGTGTTTCCGTACGTCAGATGCTGGATGTAAGCCGTACATTGTCTGCTTATATCCGTCATACGATCAACGAAACGAAAGAATCGATCTGGATTGCACAGCGTGAAGGCCGTGCCAAGGATTCAAACGACCGTACACAGGGTAGCGTATTGAAAATGCTGAACATGAGTGGTGACAAGGATATCGTATCGAATATCATGGATTTGAATATCTTCCCGGTAGCTATTTCTTACGAGTATGATCCGTGTGACTTCCTGAAAGCAAAAGAGTTCCAGATGAAACGCGATGATCCTAATTATGTGAAAAGTCAGCGTGACGACCTCTTGAGTATGGAAACAGGTATCCTGAACAATAAGGGCCGCGTTCATTTTACATTGACACAGCCTATCAATGATCAGCTAGCTGCTTTGGATAAGGATATGGAAAAGAATGAACTGATCGCTACTATCGCAAACATCATAGACAAGGAAATCTATAAACATTACCGTTTCTATCCTTGTAATTACGTAGCATACGATATGTTGACAGGTACAAAGCGTTTCAGTAGTAACTACGGTTTAAGAGACAAAAAACACTTTGAAGAATATTTGCAGGGACAGTTGGATAAAATTGTATTGCCAAACAAAGATGAAGCCTTCCTGCGTACAAAGATTCTGGAAATGTATACCAACCCATTGAAGAATCACCTGGCAACTCAGGAATAAGATAGAAAGAAATCCATATAAAAATATGAATAGCAAAAGGTGTCCCGGAAAGGATGCCTTTTGTTGTTTATAAGCAGGTTTTGTTTAGGGAACCATACCCCGTTTTTCTCTATAGGGTATGGTTGAATACCCTATATTCCGCCCCTCGCTACCTTATACCCAGTTGCATGGTGGGCTATAGGGTAAATAGTTGTAAATCAGCTAATATTAAAAGATAGGGACAGAAAAGGACAAAAAGGACACCGCCACATTTTCAGAAAGTAAGGTTTCAAAAAGCGTTGTCCATGCCGCGGGCTCTCTTTTGCCGTCTGCTTCAGCTCAATGTCATTAAGTTAAGAATATAAACTTTCATGAATCAGAGTCACTTGGTCATTACAGGTTCATTTGCCGTCTGCTTCAGCTGACGGTTTAAAAGCTGTTCTCTCTTTTGGCTTCAGCCACATTTCTCTTATAAATCAATAGCTATAATCAGTAAGAAATGGGACTAAAGTCCAATGAATATATATCAATTAACTATCCGTCAGCTGAAGCAGACGGCAAACAAACCTGTAACTAAGCCCATCATTACTATTGCTTTCTTGCTTAACTTAATGACATTGAGCTGAAGCAGACGGCAAAAGAGAGCCTGCGGCATGGCAGCTTTTTGATGCCTCGTTTCTGAAAATGTGGCGGTGTCCTTTTTGTCCTTTTCTGTCCTGTTTGCTTAATAGGTATTGATTATCAATGAACTCATTTTCTTTTATCGTGCAACAGGGTGTATGTATTTTTACCTGTTTTCTTTTGCATATTTTGACGGACTAACTCCAAACTGTTTGATAAATGCAGACCAGAAATAAGATTGCGAACTGAATCCTACTGCATCCGATATCTCATATATCTTCATATTTCCCTGTAGCAATAGTTCGGCTGCTTTCTTTAAACGGCTGATTTTGATCAGTTCATTGGGAGTAAGATCTGATATGGCACGGATTTTACGGTACAGTGTCGGGCGGCTCAGGTGCATCAGGTCGGCGATCATGTTTACATCCAGGTCCTGATTACCAATATGTTCGTTGATAATCTCGTTCAATTTTTCAAGGAAACCTTCGTCTGCTTTGGTGTAAGCCATCGATTTCATGTTGGCGATCGGTGAGTTGAAATAGAACTTACGGATATTGTCCCGGTTTGATAGCAGATTTGAAATTTGTGCCATCAGCAAGCTGGTGGAAAACGGTTTGTCTATATAAGCATCTGCTCCGAGTTCCAACCCTTCCAGGCGTGACTGCATGGTATTTTTTGCTGTTAATAAAATGATCGGGATATGGCTGAATTCAATATCCGCTTTTACGTGTTGGAGGAGGGCGAAGCCATCCATTACTGGCATCATGACATCGCTTATAATAAGTTGTACACTTTGTTTTTTCAACCAGTCCAATGCCTCGGAGCCATTACCGGCCACCAATACATTATAGTTCTCATTGACCTCGTCTGCGATGAAAGCACTCATTTCCTTATTGTCTTCAACGATCAGGACGGTCGGACGCCCCTCTTCGCAGGTATAAGTTATTTTAGGAAGGGATGTCTGTGGCTGAGATTCCTCGTCTGTTGTTTTTACTGCTCCGGTTTGTTTTACCGGCAGGGTGATACGGAACATTGTTTGGTTGTTCTGGAAGTCCACCAATTCAAGTATTCCATGATGCATTTCGGCTAGCGAGCGAGCTAATGGTAATCCCAGACCGGTCCCTGGCTTGTCTTCATTCCCTTTGATACGGTAGAAAGGTTCGAATATTTTATCCCTCATATCGATAGGAACGGGAACCCCGTCGTTGATAAAGTCGATCATGAATGTTTCGTAATCGGAAGATAGATGCAAGCGCACCACGATGCTCTTGGCTGCATACTTAACGGCATTCGAAAACAGGTTGCTCATTATCTTGGTGAGAGCTTCGCGGTCAACAAAAACATATAGCTCCTGTACAGACAGATCCAGATTTAACAGGAGATTATTCTCCGTGGCTATATCCTGAAAGCGTTTGGCGGTCTCGGAAAGGAGCGAAACGACTTCCGTGCGGACAAAGTTCAGACGATAACCTTCGATCTCTGTTTTCCGGAAATCCAGCAACTGGTTGACGAGTGATAACAGGCGGGATACATTTTTATCCATCAGTATCAGTGAGTTATTCTCTTTTTCTCCGATCTTGTCCGATTTCAGCAGGCGCTCCAGCGGATTCTTGATCAGCGTGAGTGGCGTGCGGATCTCATGTGCGATGTTGATAAAGAAGTCTATCTTTGCCTGGTAAAGTTCTTTCTCTTTCTTGCTTTCAAATATCTGCATGTTGTATGCCATATTCCTTCTTTCTTTCTTTTGCCAGGAAAAGATCAGGTAAATAATCATTACAAGGAAGAAGAAAGCATAAATTACATAGGCTGTAGTGGATGTCCACCAGGGAGGGAGTACCGTGATATGCAGTCGGGTAATATCATCCCCCCAGCTATTGGCAAGATTGGCTGCTTTTACTTCAAATGTATAGCTGCCCGGATGCAGATCGGTGAAGTAAACGATGTTACGTTCTCCGAGTGAAATCCAATCCCTGTCGAGGTTAACCATCCGGTAAGCGTATTGCACCGAACCGGGAGCAATGAAGTTGAGAGCTGAGAAATTGATATTGAAAGACGATTCTTTATGATTCAGTGTAATGCTTTTGACTTCCGATACGGCTGAACTGTTGATAACTTTTCTTCCGTCTGCTCCGTTCTGTATATCCAGGGAACTGATATGTACGTCCATCTTTTCGTCTGCCGGACGTACATCCGTCGGTCTGAAGTGTATAAATCCTTTCACTGTACCAAAATAAAGGGTACCGTCTTCATCTTTGAAAGCTGAGTTATAATTGAACTGCCGGGTAACGAGGCCGTGTGCTTCCGTGTAGGTCGTGATTTCTTCGGTCTGTGTGTTAAGGCGAACCAATCCGTTTGCGGTACTGATCCAGATATGATTATTATCATCGGGGAGAATACGGAAAGCAACGTTACTCGGCATACCGTTTTTCACCGTATAATGTAATGATTCGCCGGTTTGAAAGTCATATTTGATCACTCCTTCCACCGTGGCAAACCACATATTGCCGGATTTGTCTTCACAGGCATCGTTTACTGAATTGTGGCGCTGGGTGTTCAGTTTATCATATTGGAGATACATACCGCTATTGCTGATCGTATTGAAATAATAGCTCCGGTTGAACATGCCGAGCCATATCTTTCCGACCCGGTCCTCATACAGGCAGTTGACGGCGAATGGCGGGAATTGGGTAGCATAGACAAAGCGATCGTTCAGGTAATCGTAACGGAAAATGCCGTCTTCCGTTCCGACCAGTACTTCTCCCTCACGCAGGACCTTGATACATTTGACGGTACTGTTCTTTACCGTTTGTGCATCTTTCAGCAGGTCGTAGTGTTTGATTACTTTCCGGGTCCGTATATCCATCAGGTCGATGCCGTGTATCACATGGCCTATCCACAGGTTATCCCCGGAGGCCGCCAATCCCCGGATATTAGTGTGTGAAAGACTTTTCATGCCGGGGACAGGCTGGTAGTTGGTGAAAGTCCCGGTTTTCTTTTCCAGGCAATTGATGCCGGCGTCTTCTGTCCCTACCCAGATATTCCCGTAGATGTCTGTACAAATGTCGCGTATTACTTCTCCTTTCAGCGAATGTGTTTCGTTCCAGGGATAATATACATTGAAAGGACGGAAGGGAGAGTAGTAGTTCACTCCGTTCTGGTGGAAGCATATCCAGACTCCGTCTTCGCGGTCTTTAAACAAGGCTGAGACAAAATGGCTGGATAGTGCATAGGGGTCTAACGGGTCCTGCCTGATACGTTTGCAGGTTCCGAGGTCCAGGTCATAGATGAACAGGCCCGAGTCGGTTCCGATCCAGAGTTCTTTCTGGTTTTTTTCGAGGAAACAGTTGATCAGGATAGTCAATTGATTTTTTTCCTGGATATTCAGGTCCTGATAGGTTTTTGAAAGAACATTGAATATTTTCACGTCATCATGCTCAAATGCCACATAGATGTTGGCAGAAGAAGGAGAGGGGGATAGCATGGATAACTTCCGGGAGGTAGTGGCAGGTGAATGGGCAAACAGGTTGTGCGATTCCAGACTGCCGTCTTCCGGGTTCAACAGAGAGATAAAGCCTTCCGAATCACCCAGCCAAAGGGAATTGTCTGCCATGATACAAAAGGAGGTATAGGTCTGTCCGTTATTACCGGCAAAGATATGAAACTGTCCGTCGGATACATTATATTGTATCAGTGTTCCGTCCATGAGCAACCACAGCTGATTGTTTTTATCAAACCGGAATAGGTCGATCCCTTTGTTTTTTGTGAAAGGAACATGCAGAAATGATTCTTTGGCCTCATTGTACTGGTATAGCCCGGAAAGGGTACCCACCCATAAATTCCCGTCACGGTCGCAGTCCAGATGTGTGATCCAGTTGTTGCCGAGCGATTCCGGGACGTCCGGGTCATTCCGGAATACTTTAAATGTATAGCCGTCAAAGCGGTTCAGTCCGTCACGCGTCCCGATCCATATATAGCCGCTTTTATCCTGCACGCAACAGGTCACCATATTATCGCTTAACCCGTTTTCCACCTGGTAATGGCGGAAGAGATAGTTGCTTTCTTCTGCAAAAAGCCAGCAGGAACAAGACAGGAAAAGTATAGATAAGATCAACTTCAGATAGCTCATATATAAGTTTGTTGTTTGACACTGCAAGATATGCAAAATTGTATTACCAGTTTTCATTTATTGTATCACGGATTTCAAAAATCGTATCATACCGGGTGAGAACAGCACAGAATGAGATGATTAGAGGAATTAATGCAACCGGAACAAACAGACTTTTCTTTTGATAGGGAGTACTTTTGAGCAACGATTGGAAAACACAACAAGAAACCTTTTTATATTACTATCATGAGTACACTACATTTTAATACAGGAATAGGAACAAAGATTCAACTTTGTCTGATGATGTTTTTGCAGTACATGCTGAGTGCTGTCTGGTGGGTGCCGCTGGCAGCTTATTTGTCTCACACGCTCAAGCTGGAAGTGTATCAGGTTTCTTTAGTATTAAGTGCAATGGCTATCGGTGCAATGGCCTCTTCGTTTATCGGAGCAATTGCCGACCGCTATTTTGCCGCAGAGAAGATTTTGGCAGTTTTGAATATTTTAACGGGAGTTTTCCTGCTGCTGGCTGCTCAGCAGCAGGATTTTCCTCCTCTCATGTTCTTTGTTGTAATGGCGATGCTTTGTCACATGCCGACACAGAGTCTGACAAGTACGATTGCGATGAGCCACGCTCCTTCCGAGCAGTTCCCGCGTATACGTATGTTCGGTTCGGTCGGATGGGTAGCTTCGGGGATTTTCAGTCTGGTAGCTATTCATCTGTTGGGGATGGAAGCGTTTGATGATACGAACCTGCCGATGTATTGCGGAGCGGGTGTCTGTTTCATTGCTGCTTTTGCCAACCTGACACTTCCGCATACTCCTCCGTCGGTGGCAAAGAGTACAAAGATATCGGTGATGGATATTACAGGATTCTCCGCTTTTTCTTTGATGAAAGATAAGAATTACCGTGTGTTTATGATTCTTACATTCTTGTCGATCATCCCGTTTACGCTTTACCATGTATACGGTTCCATGATTCTGGCGGACGAACAGGTACGAAATATCACAGTGACGATGAACTTCGGGCAATTGGCAGAGATGTTTTTCCTGATAATTACCACGACTATTCTGGTAAAATCGGGTATTAAGAATACATTGATATTTGGTATGGCTGCTATGCTGGTTCGTTACGGGGCCTTTTTCTTTGGGGCGGAAACAGGGCAGCAATGGTTCTATTATATCGGTATCATTGTGCACGGTTTGATTTTCGGATTATTCTATGTCGGCGGACAGGTCTATACCGATAATGTGGCACCGAAAGAGATGAAGGCACAGGCGCAGGGATTACTTTTCTTCCTGGTATGGGGAATCGGTTTCCTGATAGGAACTTTGTGGAACGGATGGTTGATCGGTCAGTTCCGTGACGGCGACAAATGTGACTGGCCGGTATTGTTCCTGATCTCTTCGGCTTGCACGGCGGTATTGCTGTTTTTATTCATATTCCTGTTTAAGCCGGTAAGCCTTAAAACTGTCGATAAATAATACGCATTTAATTCTCAAGACTATATATATTTCACGCCAAACAAGAAAAAGGGGATGACAAAGGTCATCCCTTTTTTAGTTTACTTGCAGGTATTCATCCAGTGAATCTTCCTTTTGTAATCCGAGTTTTTTTCGTATCCGGCTCCGTGCCGTGTTGACACTGGCGCGCGAAATACCTAAGGCCAAAGCTATTTCATCCGTATTTTGTTTCAGGTAAATGAGCATGCAAAATAACTCGTCCGATTTGGTCAATTCCGGACAGCGGCTCCGCAGTCCGGGCAGATAGCGCGGATAAAGGGCGGCGAACGATTGGCGGAAACGCTTTTCGTCCTCGCCGCTCAACAAGGTCGGGTCGAGTTGCCGGCGCACATTGTCGATGATTTCGTTGTGCGATAACTGCTCCAGTTCATGGCTTAACGTTTCATTACGCCGGTTCAGTTCCTGCTGTGAAGTCAGTAACTCGTTCAGTTGGCGGCGGTGTTCTTCCTGTTCTTTGAGATGGCGACGACGGCGACGGATCAGGTAAACGACTCCGGCAGCCAGTAAACAGCCCGACAACCCCAGGATAATCCGGGTATAGACGAGCGATTGCTCTTTCAGTGCCACCTCGGCAGTCAACGCACGGTTTTCCTGTTCCTTTCGTTCCGTTTCATAACGGATATTGGCGGCGATGGCATACCGCTGCTTTTCTTTTTTCTGTAAAGAATCATGTATGGCGGTATAGACCGGGTAAATCTCGCCTATCCGGCTGTACATCTTATGTTCCGCATATCTTTTTAGCAAGATATTCCCGCACCAGTCGATCATTTCTGGGAAATCCTGTTCCAGATAATAGTCCATAGTCTCTTCCATCAGCGGAAAACCTTCCTGCAACTGTCCCGTTTTGACCAGAGCGTTCCCTAAAGAAAAACGGAAAGTCGGGTAGTGATAGCTCATGACGTCGTTTTGCGAAACGGCGCATAATTCCCGGAAACCTTTCACTACCAGTGCCACCGAGTCCGGGTAAAATTCGTCGTAGAAGCTGTAAAGCAAGTTCTTTGCCGCTGCGATCTCCGCCTGGTGCTGATGCGCTTCACCCAGCCTGAGCGCCTTTAGAATATAAAACTGTGCCGAATCTTTCTGTTCGGGTTTCCAGAACATGCCTGCTTTCATGCGGTAGAGGTCGCTCAGCACCACGCTGTCGAGCGCAAGGGAGTAGGCGATGGCCTGCGAAATGTTTTCCAGTGCCTTATCCTGTTGCTCCATCGTGTCGTACAGGTTAGCCAGGTCGGTAAAGTTATAGACGAACCCATCGTTTAGTTGGTCGGGGTGGGCCAGGCACCAGTCGCGGGCCTCCTGCAAATAACCGATGGCCTGTTCATACAGGCCCCTGCGACGGTAATAATTGCCTAATGTACTTAAAAGATCGGCCGGGTCATCGGCTTCTCCGCCGGCATGGTAAGCGTCGACGGCCCGTTTCTGGAAAAGAATCTCCCTCTCCGGTTGTTCGCTGTAACGATAGCAGGCGTTGGCAACCAGGTGGCAGGCATAGATTTCCTGTGCCGGGTCGGGCGAGAGAGGAAGGGCGGCAAAGCGTTCGATCAGCTTGCGCGTCCCTTCCGGGTCGTTGCCGTAATTGTGGAAGGCGGTGCAGACGGCCAGCAGGTCGTAATGGGCAGGCCCGTCGAAATAAGGATGGCCAGCCTCCAGCAAACTATCTGTCAGCTGGCAGTTTTCGGCTGCTTGTTTGTTTTGGGTACTACTTTTCAGGTAGAAGTTGAGCAGGCGGCGTGTCTCCTTCAATACCGAGTCGCCGTTGCCCGACGGGTGTTGCGGAAAAGCCCGGAGCAGCTGCCTGCTGCATGTGATAACCGAATCGCAGTTTTTCTGCCGGAGTAGTTTTTCGCTTCGGTCATTATATTCCCTAAGCGTCGTTTCCGTATCCGCAGCCAGCCGTGTTTCGAGCGGTTGTAAAGGATCGACGGGATGCTGTCGGCAACCGGCCAGCAGAAAAAGAAGAAAAAAAATGGAGGAAAACAGATAATTGCTCATATCTCGGTTGATATTTAAGGTTGGGGACAAAAATAGTGTATTTATCCGGTTTTACCCCTTGTTTTTGTAGGAAATCTATTAAACCGTCTATTGGTTATCCGAGGTGGTTCATGAGCCAGTATATACCTTTACAGCGTCCGAAGACAAGGCCGTGAGCTATTTGTTCAGTAACGTGTGATGAACAGAAATGTGAAAAAAAACGTTGTTGTTCAGTCGTTGTTCAGCAAATTGTTCAGACTGTGAGAGTGAGCGGACGCAAAGTATTGTTTTACTTTGGGTGCAAATAAAAAGAGCTGATATGAAGAAGAAAAGAACACAGGCATTCCTGATCCCGATCCTTTTATCGCTACCCTTGTTGCAAATGGTAGCGGTGATGATCGTGGGCGAGGTATATCTCCGCTGGACGGTGGTAATCCTCTCGGTTCTTTTTTATCTTCTGCTGGCAACAAATTGCATTTTCTGGTATCATTTGAACCGGAAGATCGATGTGTATCACCAATGCGTTAACCGTAAATTGGAATCTCTTTCTATAGCCGCTTCGCCTACGCCCGACACAGAGCCTGAAGACGGTGCAATGCCCGACAAAGCAGAAATAGGAAACGACCGGCTGTGTGAAACTTTCCGGGCTAATCATCCGGAGTTCCTGGCGCGCCTGCATGCCCATTGTCCGGCATTGACCCGGTCGGACGAATTTCTATGTATGCTTATTAAAATGAAAATAAACAATAAAGAGGCGATGAAACGACTATCTATTTCGCAAGGCAGCCTTCACACTACCCGCTACCGGCTTAAGCTCAAACTGGCTGTTCCTCGGGAAGAGGAGCTCAACGAATGGATACAGCGGCTGTAGGTCGGCGGAGTTATCGCTGCGACTGTCGCGGAGTCTCCGCCGGTAGGAAAAAGGAATACAACGACCGTAGCGATGCCTCCGCCAACCGGCAAAACGGTTGCTGAGGTCGTAGCGATACCTCCGTTGGCGGGCGGAACGGCCCCGACAACCGTAGCGACGGTTTCTCCGGCCGACGGAGCTTTTAAAACAGAAAAAACGAAATAATTTCTAGTATCAATATTAAAACAGACGATTATGCCATTAGCAAAACAAATCGGCACGATTAACAAAACGAAGTTGAGCAACGCGGCCCACAAGAACATGAATACGGAGATATACGACCGTATCCTGGCCGTTACGATTGCCGCGCTGCATCTCGAGTCGCTGGCTCCCGGTTACAAGGAATGTATCGACCGTGAAGGCGAATGCGTCAACCGCATCACCAAAAGCGCGACAACTGACCAGTTGGTAACCAAAGACGGTGAACGCGACAAGACGATCCAGTTCATATTCTCTATGAACGGCTCCTACCTGGTCTGCCCCGATCCTGCCTTCCAGTCGGCAGCCCGTACGGTCGACGCCGTGCTCCGTGCCTACGACAAGCTGTACAGCAAGGCCTATGCCGAAGAAACCGCCCTGATCGACGGACTGCTGGCCGACCTGGCTAAACCTGAAGTGGCAACGGCGCTGCAGACCCTTCATCTCGAAACGTATGTCACCCAGTTGAAAACCCAGAACGGCGAGTACAAGACGCTCGACGCTGCCCGCACCGACGAATACACCGCCCGCGTGAAGACCGACACCTCGAAGGCCCGCAAGGCGACCGACGAGACGCTCGACCTGGTCGTCCAGCGCGTCAACGCCTATGCCGTATTGGAACCGACCGACGTGATCAACGGCTTTATTGACACGGTGAACCAGATCTTCCGCAAATACAAAGACTTGATCGCTGCTAAAGGTGGCCCTTCTACACCGACCCAGCCCGACGATAAACCCTATCCGACCCCTGACCCGGTGCCTGACCCGACCCCCGATCCCGATCCGTCTCCCGGTGGAGGCGATCGTCCGGAGATCGAATAATACAGCGGTAGCCGGTGCAATATCTTAACAGCCTTTGCACTGGCCACCCGGAGAGTTCTTTGACATGATGGAAGATGATGGAGGAAAATAATGAGGAAAAAGAGGTGGCCGGTTTCATTTTCTTGTATATCTTTGTGAACTACATAATACATAAAACACTTAATTATGAAAAATTTAGATCCGAAAGTCATGGCAGAGAATGAAAGAAAAGAGTTACAGGACCGGTATATCCGCTTCGATTGGGCCATCAAACGTTTGTTGCGTCAGAAGGCCAACTTCGATGTGCTCAACGGTTTCCTGACCGTTATGCTGCGTGAAGAAGTTCGTATCCTCGAAATTCTCGAAAGCGAAAGCAACCAGGAAAGTGCCGACGACAAATTCAACCGTGTCGATATCAAAGCCCTGAACAGCAAAGGTGAGATTATCATCGTCGAAATTCAGAATACGCGCGAAGTGCATTACCTCGAACGCATCCTTTACGGCGTAGCCAAAGCCATCACCGAGCATATCTCGCTGGGCGAAGGCTATCAGAAAGTAAAGAAGGTCTACTCGATCAGTATCCTCTATTTCGATCTGGGCGTGGGGACGGACTATTTCTACCATGGGCAGAATCATTTCACAGGTGTGCATACCGGCGATCGTTTGCGAATCAACATGCGCGACCGGGATGCCGTCATAACCCGCCTGCCTGCCGAGATTTTCCCCGAGTACATCCTGATCCGTGTAAACGAGTTCGACAAAGTGGCCACAACCCCTCTGGACGAATGGATCGCCTACCTGAAAGACGGCACGATCCGTCCCGACACGACTGCTCCCGGTCTTCGTGAAGCCCGCGAGAAACTGAAGTATTACTCCATGTCCTTGCAGGAGCGTCAAGCGTACGACGAACATCTGAATGTGATCATGATCCAGAACGACGTGCTCGACACCGCCAAATGGGAGGGCCGTATCGAAGGCCTGGCCGAAGGCAAAGCAGAGGGCCTGGCTGAAGGGGAGGCCAAAGGAAAAGCCAAAGCTCTGCGTCAGACAGCAATTAATATGAAACGTATGGGTATCGCGACTACCGGCATTGCAGAATGTACAGGTTTGTCGGTCGAAGAAATAGAGTCGTTATAGAAAGTTTTGAACCTACTTTTGGCTTGATCCAAAAGTAGTCAAAAGATCAAGGCTTAACCGGCTTCACTGCTACGGAGAAAGACTCCGCTGTCGCATCTGAACTCGCTACGCTCAAACAGCAGATGCTCCTGTCGCTCCGTCTTTCCCCTTCGCGGACGTTCACCCGCTTAGGCCTTTCCCAGGAAGCTCTGCTTCCTCTTAGGATGGCCGACACCGATACCTGTATTTTATAACAGGTGCTTTCTGCTTTAACAGGCAGTATCGGCAATCACAAAAGAACGCTTAGCGTTCTATGAAAGGCCTCATCTGGTGAGCGTAAAGCGAAGCATCCGTAGAGAGCGCCCGGAGGCTGTGCTGTTTGAGCGAAGCGAGTTCACAGACGACAGCGAACGAAGGATGCTGAGTAGCGAGACAGATGCAGCCTTGAACTTTTGGTTACTTTTCTTTCAAGAGAAAAGTAACATTCAAATCTGCCAAAAACCGAATCCTTGCAATCTTCATTGCAACATTGCCTTATTATTAATAATTCTCCCATCATCTTCCATCTTTTATATATAACATTAATCATTTAAATAGACATATTTACTTATGAACAACTTTTTATAGGTAAAAAGTAACCACCGTGCAGCGAGCCAGAGGGGCGCTGCACGGATAATCAGTATCATGATACTGGCTTTTTTATGGCCGGTGGGGGGAGGGGCGCAAGAACAAACACCTCCAGATCTCAATGTGAGCAACATTACAGCCGCAACGACACTGACCTATAAAAAGAAAAGCGATCCTGATACATATGCCTGGCATTACAAGATCGGCGAGGGTGAAGAAACCGAATTTACCGGCACGCTGACAGGCTCGGAGGAAAAAACCAATTGCCCCGTCATCACCATCAAAAGCGAGAAAGAAGCCACTTCCCCGAATTATGATGATTGTGCCAAACTCATATTGAATGGAGTAAAGCTGACTGCTGTTGCTGATTCCGGTTTGTTTGTAATAGGGAATACTAAGCCGATCTGTATCCAGGCAACAGGTGAGTCTACCTTGAAATGTAAAGCGACTGGTAATAGTCAATTTTATGTAATTAAGCACGATAATGGAGGTATCCTGCTTCTGGATGGTGGAGATGCTGGATTGAATATCGTTGGGGATGGAGGTGGAATATATTTGCGCTCTAGTGGAACATATAGTTTAAGTGGCATCCTCAAAGGCAAAATAAATGTCACAGCGGATAATGCCATAGCGGATGAGCATTATGCTGTAACGGTAGATAATAACTCTTCTTTATCTGCGGCCGAAGATGCGAAAATAACGGCTTCTGCGGGAAAAAAAGCAATTCTTGACAATAGTAATTCGCGTGTGCATTCCCCCTTCCTTCAATGGAGGTTTGACGTCGCCCCGGAGAGCGGCAAGGGGCTGGAAATAAAAAATGCCAACGGCAACTCCCTTGATCCTGCTATCCAATTCATCACCGACGGCAAAAATAGGTGTTTCGCTATCAACGTCGCGAAGGACACCAGCTACACCGTTTGGCTAGGCGGTAATCTACTCATGGATAAGAATAAAACAACCGTCTTTACGGCGACGAACAATAAATTATTCTCCTTCGAAGGAATGCAATTTCCTACCGACTGGTCCGACTACGGTCAGACAGCCCATGTCGGCACGGATGGCACCGATGTCTCCGTCTCCGGCACAACCTACACCGTCAAAACCCCCCGCGGCCTCGCGTGGATCGCTTGGGTGACGAATAATGGAAATATCGCCAATACTACCACCAATATTACCAATACCGGTGAGGCTTACTATCCTACCTATGCAGGCTTTAAGGACTGCACGGTTACGCTTGCCAAGGATATCTCTCTGGCTACGCCTAAGGGTGTCACCGCTGATTTCAAGAATAATTGGGTACCGATAGGGACTTATAGCTACCTTTCAGGCACCGACTACACTAAATGCTTTCAAGGCACCTTCGACGGGAATGGCAAGACCATTACCGGAATGACGATCTCCTCGGCCTCGGTAAACTATGTCGGCCTTTTCGGCTATCTGTATGGAGCGACCGTGAAGGATCTGACGATGGCAGATGAGGGAAACACCCCAACAATTAATTGGGAGACTATTCCGACTAGCTCTAGTGACCCCAACTACTGTCTTGGCAGCATTGCGGGGGCTGTGGCGAAAGGAAAAATCATCAATTGCCATAACCGATGCGCGGTCAGTTTCTCTGTGTCTGGCAATAAAGGGAGTGTCGGTGGAATTGCCGGTGTAATTGTCGGTGTAATTGTCGATAAAATAAATGAAAGCTCGGTGGTTAGCTCTTGTTCAAACAGTGGAACTATCAAGATACAAGGATCGTCTGGTTATGGTGGTGGAATTGTAGGGGGAAGTTCCAAATCTTCTATTGCTTCCTGCTTCAACACGGGTAATATTGATGTTAACGCCGCTAAAGGTTCCGCCTATGCGGGCGGTATCGTGAGCGACAGTGATACTAATGGTAGTAGCAGTAATCCAGGTCATATATCGCACTGCTATTCAACAGGGAATATAACCGCTAAAGCAACCTCGTCAAGTACTTCCGGCGGTATTGTCGGAGGTGCTCAACATGTGGTTATTGAATCTTGTTTTGCTACGGGTACTGTTTCTGCTCAATCATCAGGTAGTAGCAGCGACGCTGCCTATGCAGGCGGTATTCTCGGGTGGATTTGGAACCCTAGTAGTGTTACCATAAAGGATTGCCTCGCCTTAAATACCGGCGGCGTGAAAGCTACCGGAAACACCTCTACGAAATTGGCCGGTCGTATCATCGGAAAGAACAATGAGAGTAGTAATGGTACTGTTACCCTTTCCAACAACTACGCCAGCGTCAATATCTTGCTGACGGTGGGAACTACGGAAGCCGCCCCCACCGATAACATCGCCGCCGATGCGATCAACGGGGCCAACGTCTACCTCGATGAGGTCGCTGACGTTATCACCGGTTGGACAGGCGGGGGCAAAGCCTTCACCGCCATTGATACCACCGAAAACGGCCTGCTCCCGCTACTGAAAGCCATCACCAACTATGATGCCAACGGACTGCCGACCGCTTACGAGGAAAGTTCTTTCATCCCCGGCCAGCCCGACAATTTGACCTCTTCCACCTATCTGCCTTTCCCTGATCCGTTGTCTTTGTCTTCCAATGACGGCACCGTTCTCACCCTCTCTTGCTCCGATGGCAAATGGAGTTACAAAAAGGGAGAAGCAGGAGTTTCGACCCGTTTCAACGGCACGGTCAAGATGGCCGAAGGCGCATCTTCGTCCACCAACAAACTCAGCATCTCCGCCGCCACCGGCAACCCGACGCTGACTTTCGAGCAAGTGGTAATCAAACCGACCGACGGCGCTGCCCTAACTATCAATAAAGATTGCGCCCTGACCCTCAACACAACGGGAGATAACACTTCCACTCTCAGCTCATCCGGTGCCTCTACCCTGGTGAATAATGGTTCCTTGACGTTGACGGGCAAAGGCCTGTACATCGGGAATACCGGCGATAATAACGAATATTACGGCCTTAATAACTCCGGCTCCTTCACCGTGACCGATCCGTCGTCGACCTCTGTCACCTTCCATTGTGCCAACACCGCCATCCATAACACCGGAACCCTTGCCAACGCCTGGATGGAATGGCGGTTCTCGAACGCATTGGAAAGCTACGAGGACATAGCCTTTGCCGCCACCGATGCTGCCGACCAATCTCCATCTTCCCTGTCGTACAATGGTAAAACCTTTGCCACGACTGTTACAGCCGGCAAAACGTATCGGCTTTGGAAGGTAACGAATGCTGGTGGTGAAGTCCGTACCCCTCAGAAAGGACTGGATGGTAATGGAACGCCGGTCAAGCTCTTCTCCGCGATAGCCAATGCCGTGAGCGTCTATACTGAGGTAGAAGACCTGAAAACAATCACGATTTCCGATACCAAGGATTTCTCGGATGCCAATTGCGCCGCCCAGGACGTCGTTGTTAAATCGAATGGCGTACTTACCGTCGATGCCGACAATGCTTTTGTCTTCAGTCTGACGCTGGAGGAAGGCGCACAGGTCGTAACGACAAATCCATTGAAAGTGTCCGAAACTTTCTCGACCACCCGTACGCTCGGTAACAAATGGACAACCTTCGGCAGCCCTGTCACCCTGACGGCCTCCGTGGGGGATGCCGAGGGTCAACGCCTTTATGCCGCCACCGGCTACACCGGTAAGGATGCCTCCGCCCAAGGTTGGACGAACATATCCGATGCTGCTAACGGAACGAAAAAGGTTAATATTGCCGCCGATAATCCCTATCTGCTTGCTGCCGAGGAGAATTCGACTACGGTAACCTTCGCCGCCACCGCTTCTGCCGACCAGGCGATCGAGATACCGGCGACCATTCCGGTTACTTTAGGTGATGCCTTGGAGGATGGCACGTTCGTTTTCCAAACGAACCCGAACCTGGCGAACCTGACGCTTTCCAATATCTACGTGTTGAATGCCGACGGTAAACGTTTTGAACTGAAAGAAGGCGAGTACACCGTGAAGCCGTTCGAGGCCTTTATCGTCGCCAATGCCGTCACCCGTGCCCGGGTAGCCAGCCTGAAAATAGGAGAGGGCATTGCTACGGGTATCGAACAGCCGCTTGCCGCCGTCACCGCCCGTGTCTGGGGAACTCGTGGCTCGTTGCATGTTTATTCCGGAGAGGCCGCTGCGCTTACCGTGGTCCGCTCTGACGGACGTGTCGTCTACGCTGCCTCTATCGCTCCAGGCGATACCCGCCTGGACTTGCCTTCCGGTATTTACATGATCCGAATCAATAACATCACTTATAAAATAGCGCTTTGATATGAAACGATATATTAGTTTATGGCTTGTATGCCTGCTGGCGGTCTTCTCGCTGACCGCCCGGGCGCAGGAAGGGACCGGGACGAAAGCTCAGCCCAACTTCCCCGCTCTACCTTTCACGCTGACTTTTGCGGCCCCCGCGGAAGGCTCGGCCTCTTTCTCGATCTCGGCAGACGACAAGACGCTCACTGCCCCTACGACCTTGTATTCCGGCACGAAGGTGACGATTACAACCGTCCCCGCCGCGGGCTACCGGATGGTTTTCGGCTATCCGAAGGCCTACCGCACGGATACGCCTGCCACAACGATAGAGGTTACGCCGGTCACCGGCAGCGATAACACCTACACCTTCACCATGCCGGACTATCCGGCTACGGTAGAGGCGAAGTACGAGAAGATCCCGTACGCTGTTTCCTTTGCCGCCCCTGCGAACGGTTCGCTGGCCTTGGATACTGCCGGAACCTCGCTTACCTCCGGCACCGAGCTTGTTCCCGGCACGACAGTGACGCTTACGACTACCCCCGCCACAGGCTACCGGCTGGCTTTTGGCTACCCGAAGGCTTACCGCACGGATGCATCCGCCACAATGGTGGTGGTTACGCCGGTCGCAGGCAGAGATAATGCTTATTCCTTTACCGTACCGGAATATCCGGTCACGGTAGAGGCGGTGTACGAAAAGATTCCGTATGCCGTCACCTTCTCCGCCCCGGCGAACGGCACGTTGGCTTTGGATACGGCCGGAACCTCGCTAACTTCCGGCACCAAGCTTATTTCCGGCACGGAGGTGACACTGAAAGTCGCCCCGGCTACCGGTTACAGGGTCGTTTTCGGTTCCCTGAAAGTGTATTGCACGAATGAGGTTGCTAAAAACCTCCAATTGGACCCCGTTTCCGGCGAGTCCGGCGAGTACACTTTCACTATGCCGGGAGAGCCGGTGACCGTCGACGTAGAGTTTGAAGCCAAACCCGCACAACTTTCATCGGATACCCGGTTGAGATCGTTGCAGTATAAGGTTGGTACTGATAATTCCGGTACTTTCATTCCAGTTCCCGACTTCACCGCCGCCAGGAAAGAATACACTGTAACCCTTCCTTCCGCCACTGCCGATAATGCACAAATTACCCTTTCCGGCACGCCTGCCGATGTCGGTGCAACCCTGCCGTCCGATGCGGTAACCGTCACCCTTTCCGATGGTTCCGGTACGGCTACCCTGACCGTTACCGCAGAGGATCGCTCGACAACGGAGACTTATAAAGTCAAATTCCAAAAGGCCGAAGCACAGAAGTACATCGTAACTATCGAAACTGTTGTAGGCGGCACGATAACCGTTACCGATGCGACCGGCAAAGTGATCAATTCCGGCGATGTGGTTGCTGATGGAGCTGAATTGACATTGACGAATACGGCTGTGCCGGGATATAGTATCTTAAAATATACTGTAAAAACGACTGTAAATAATACATCTGATTATACCGATGTAACGAACCCTGTTAGGTTTACCGTCGCTTCCGACGTAACGATCTCCGCCGGGTTTACCCCGCCGACCGATCCGATACAGCCGGAAAATATCGGTACACCTGCCGTCCCCAAAGAAAAGGAAGAGGAAACAAGTCCGACGGATGCCCCGGTGGTTATCATCCCCGATGCAGGTTCCCTTCCGTCTGATACCGAACTGTCCCAGCTTCGCCTAGTAAAGGATGATGTCCCCGAATCGAAGGAGAATGATGTAAAGAGCAAGGCAGAGGCGGCTGCTTCGCAGGCTAATATTGACATTGATGCGAATAATATGATTCTCATGGAAGTGACGCTGGTCAAGGTAACGA
The DNA here is from genome assembly GCF_003635445.1 of Parabacteroides sp. AF17-3. Classification (NCBI taxonomy): domain Bacteria; kingdom Pseudomonadati; phylum Bacteroidota; class Bacteroidia; order Bacteroidales; family Tannerellaceae; genus Parabacteroides; species Parabacteroides sp. AF17-3. The sequence continues at coordinate 31,746 of NZ_QTMM01000009.1, forward strand.
CTATTTTCGATAACAGCAGCGGTAAGTCTGAAACTACCGTTACTCCTGTCCAGCCTACCGACAAAGTGAAAGTGCGTATCCCGTATCCGGAAAATGTGGACAAGAGCAAACATGATTTCACGATCATCCATCTCAAATCGGACGGTAGCACCGACGTGTATTCCACGGCTAAAGGAAATCTGACGTTGGCTGATGAGTATATGGAAATCACTGTTACCGGTTTCAGTCCGTTTGCTGTGGCTTATGTGGCTAAGTCGTCACCCGATCCGGGTCCAGGCCCCGATCCTGATCCGGTTTACTACACTGTCACCCTTCCCGCAGTAGAAGGTGCGATGACCGATCCGGCTCCGGGTAATTACGAGGTGGAGTCCTGGGACCACTTCCGTTTCTACCTCACGCTGGATAAGGATTACGACCAATCCGTCCCCGTTGTAACAATCAGACGTGGTGAAACGGTCGGCCGCGATGAAACGATTACTCCTCGCATAAGCGACGGCGCTTACATCATCGATTACGTCCGTGCCCCGGTCACCATCTCGATCGCCGGTATCCAAAAGAACACCGATGTCGCCAACGCCACCATCACCACCGGCTTGAAAATCCGAACAGAGCCTTCCGCCCTCTGCCTCGAAATCGACCGCCCCGAAGAGGTCCGCATCCTCACCCTCGGCGGCGCAACACTGGCCACATTCAAAGCCCAACCCGGCCTTAACCGCCGGTCCCTGGCCCCCGGCCTGTATATCGTACAGACCGCCCGCATGGTGTGTAAGGTGATTGTGCGATAGAAAGGACTATCAGGTAATCACCATAGAAGGGTATGTCAAAAGTTTGCGTTTAGTAATAGCTTTTTTGACATACCCTTTTTTTATTCTCTAGTCGATAAGCAATCCGGCATCTCTTGTCTGCGTTTGTGTGTTTCTTAACATATACCTTTTCATAACATATTGTCACGCTGATTTACTATCTTTGGCTCAATGGCTGTATGAAACGCTTACAGTCTGACAAAAACAATTAAATCAGAAATAGTATGAGACCGGAAGATTACATCACCCGTGAGGGGAAGTTTGGTGCACACAACTATCATCCCCTGCCTGTCGTTCTCGAGAAAGGAGAAGGCGTATTTGTGTGGGACGTGGAAGGCAAACGTTATTTTGATTTCCTGTCCGGTTATTCCGCCCTGAGCCAGGGGCATTGTCATCCTAAAATCATCAAAGCATTAACCGAACAGGCGCAGAAGCTGACACTCGTATCGCGTGCATTTTACGCAGATATATTGGGTGAATATATGGAGTTTGCCTGTAAGTTCTTCGGCTACGACAAACTGTTACCGATGAATACCGGAGCAGAAGCGGTCGAGACCGCCCTGAAGCTGGCACGCCGCTGGGGATACCGCATCAAGGGTATCGCTCCCGAAAAAGCAAAGATTATTGTTTGCAGCGAGAACTTCCACGGGCGGACGATTACAATCATCTCGATGAGTACCGACCCGAGTTCCTATGAAGACTTCGGACCATACACGCCGGGTTTTATTAAAGTACAATATAATAATGTAGAAGCATTGGCAGAAGCATTGCAAGATCCCGATGTAGTCGGTCTCCTGTTGGAGCCGATACAGGGAGAGGCAGGCGTAGTTGTTCCCGATGACGGTTATCTCCGCCGGTGCTACGACCTCTGCAAACAACATAATGTCCTGTTCATTGCAGATGAGATACAGACCGGTATCGGTCGTACCGGGAAACTGCTGGCTTGCGATTATGAGAATATTCATCCGGATATCCTGATACTGGGCAAGGCTCTTTCAGGAGGTGTGACTCCTGTTTCCGCTGTACTGGCAAACGATGAGATTATGCTGACGATTGCTCCGGGCGAACATGGTTCCACTTATGGCGGAAACCCGTTGGCTGCTGCCGTCGGTATTGCTGCATTGGAGGTGGTGCGCGATGAATATCTGTCTGAAAATGCTTATGCAATAGGTGAACTTTTCCGTAGTGAAATGGAAAAGATAGACAATCCGATGGTCAAACAAGTTCGTGGTAAAGGATTACTGAATGCCGTAGTCACCGAACCGCATGACGGAAAGGTTGCCTGGGATATTTGCCTCGCACTGAAAGAAAACGGCCTGATAGCCAAGCCGACGCACGACCATATTATCCGCTTCACCCCACCTCTGATTATTACCCGTGAACAGATGATGGAGGCGGTAGGTATTATAAAGGAGACGTTTGCTCGGTTTTGATAATAATCGTAATAAATTATCATATGAAAATAAACGTAATAGGAGTCCCTCTGAACCTGGGTTGTGACCGGGAAGGCGTTGAACGGGCCCCGAATCATCTGCGTGAACGGGGACTGATGCAGGTTATCCGGAAGAATGGGCATCGTGCCTTTGATTTGGGCAACCTCTATGTCCCGCTTGTGTCGGAAGCGGATAAGTTTGCCCGGAGCAAGAGTATGAAATACCTCGATGCGATAGTGGAGGTGAACAATAACCTGGCGGAACTGGTCTATGATACGCTACGCGGAGGAGCTTTCCCGCTGGTTATCGGTGGCGATCATTCACTTGGGCTGGGGAGTGCCTCCGGGGTTGGAAAAAGTTTTGATGATTTCGGTATCATCTGGCTGGATGCACACGGCGATCTCAATACGAATGAAACTTCTCCCAGCGGAAATATCCACGGTATGCCGTTGAGTGCTTTGATGGGCATGGGTAGCGAGGAACTGGTCAATATATACGGACAAGGGAATAAGGTGAATCCGCAGAATGTTTTTCTGGTAGGTACCCGTAGCCTGGATGAAGGAGAGTTGGCATTGATAGACCGGGAACATTTAAGTGTCTACACGATGGAAACGATCCGTCTGAAAGGCATCGGCTTTGTAGCGGAAGATATTAAACGGAAACTGAAGGAAAGGAAAATACGCAACGTCCATTTCAGTATCGATGTGGACAGTATCGACCCCCGCTTTGCTCCGGGAACGGGAACGCGGGTCAGCGAAGGTCTGATCCCCGACGAGTTTAAAGATTTTGTGGAACATATGCTATCTACGAACCTGATAAAGTCGATGGACCTGGTCGAGCTGAATCCCGATCTGGATACAAATGACCTGACAACCAATCTCTGCCTCGATATTATTGATTATATAACCGCCCGGCTCTGACCGCACTGCCGGAAAGAGATAAAAAAAGGTGCCGCATCTGCTAAAAGATGCGGCACCTTTCTTGTTAACCTGGAAACTACTTTCTATCTTGCCTGGAAGCCCCTTTCTAGCCTGCCTCGAAAGGAGGTTCTAGGTAGGCTAGAATTTTTATTCTTCCTGTCCTCCTCCCAAAGCATGGTAGAGGTTGATGACACCTTGTATTTCGTCGAAGCGGTCAGCCGCCTGGGAAAGTTCGGCCTGCAACAATGATTGTTGGGCAGTCAGCACTTCCAGGTAGGTGATATTTCCGTGGTCCATCAGCAACTGCGTGCTTTTTACGGCCTTTTGCAGGGAAACGATTTGCCGGTCAGCCAGTGTGATGCGTCCGCGTGCCGTCTGCCACTGGGTCAGGGCGTTGTTCACTTCGCTACCCGCATTCAGTATGCTTTGCTGGAAAGCCAGTGAGGCTTCTTCCTGCTGCGCTTTCGCAATCTTCAGTTGGGCGATGTTGGCACCTTTGTTGAATAACGGCTGCGTCAGCGAACCGATAGCCTGCAACAACAGACCGCCGGGATTCGCGATGATGCCTCCTCCGCTGTTGGTCCATCCGGCCACACCGCTCAGGTTGATGTTCGGATAGAAAGCGCTCCGTGCCCCGTTCGTTGTATAAAACGCCTGTGCCAGCGAGTATTCAGCCTGCCGTACGTCCGGACGGTTACCCAGGAGGGCGAGCGGAACGCCGGTCGACAATGTTTCGGGAAACTCCTGGCGGTCCAGGTTGCCCCGTTCCACCCGCTGCGGTACTTCTCCGAGTAGGTTGGAAAGGCTGTTCTCCATCTCATTAATCTGTTGGCGCAAGGTCAGGAGGGAGGCTTCTACGCTGAGGCTGTTCGCTTCTGACTGCGAGACGGCGGCTTCGTTTGCCAGGCCTGCCTTTTTCAATGCCTGCATGGCTTGTACATTCTCTTTCCAAAGAGAGGCCGTCCGTTCACTGATGACAAGTTGTTTGTCGAGCAATAATAAAGTGTAGTAGGAGTTGGCTATAGTGGCTATTAGCTGTGTCCGGACGGCCTGTTTGTATGATTTGGTTTGTTCGAGAGCTGCCTGCGCACTTCTTTTGGCGTTTGTCAGTCTCCCGAATATATCTATTTCCCAACTTGCTGAGGCCGCCAGCTGATAACTTTTGGCGGCTTTCGAACCGTCGAAACTGCTGATGGTACCCTGCGGAGTCAGGTTAAGAGCCGGCAGGTAAGCCAGGCGCGACGTCATCAGGGCGGCTTCGGCCTCCTGTACCCGCAGGTGGGCGGTGCGCAGGTCGGTGTTGTTTTCCAACCCTTTCTCAATTAGTGCCTGCAACTGAGGGTCTGTGAAAAGTTCCCGCCAGTCGAGATTGCCGATGCTTGTCGTATCCGTAACCGGCGCCTCCTCCCTGAAGAGGTTGTCAGGGACGGAGGTTTCCGGTTGGTAGGATTTGTAGATGCCGCACCCGCTCAGTAGCGAGAGGGTGACGACAGATAATAGAATGATATTATTTTTCATCTGCTTATTTTTCTTTCTTTTTACTATCGAGATATTCTTTCCGCTCGGCAGTTACTTCTTCTACTTCTTCCTGAATCTGCCAGTCGTGTGTCGGTTCGAACTGTATCGGGCGCACTTTCTCCTGCAAATACTGGAATACAATGAACAGCGAAGGAACGACGAACAGCAGGGCGAGCGTTCCGATCAGCATACCGCCGACAGCACCTGTTCCCAACGAACTGTTACCGTTTGCACCTACACCGGTCGCTACAACTAGCGGGAGCAGACCGAAAATCATCGTCAACGCCGTCATCAGAATCGGACGCAGGCGAACTTTGGCGGCAGACAGCGCGGCCGAAGTCAGACTCATACCGGCTGCACGGCGTTCGGTTGCATATTCGGTCAGCAGGATCGCTGTCTTTGCCAGAAGTCCGATTAGCATAATCAAACCGGTTTGCAGGTAAATATTATTCTCCAACCCCATCATTCTTGCAAACAGGAAGCTCCCCATCAGGCCGAATGGTACTGAAAGGATCACGGCAAACGGGATCAGGAAGCTCTCGTAAAGCGCACTCAGGATCAGGTAGATCATCAGGATACAGATGGCGAAGATCACGGCTGTCGTATTGCTTTCCTGGTTCTCTTCGCGGGTGATACCGGCAAAGTCGTAACCGTAGCCTTTCGGCAGGCTGGTTGCCGCTACTTCTTTTACGGCATTGATGGCATCACCGGAACTATATCCCGGCGCCGGCATCGCATTAACCCCGATCGAGTTGTACATATTGAAACGGCTCAGCGATTCGGCGCCGTATACCTTTGTCAGGTTCACGAACTGGCTTAACGGCGCCATTTCGCCGTTTGCCATACGTACGAAAGTATTATCCAGTGAAGACTCATCCAGACGATAATCCGGGGAAGCCTGTATCATCACCTTATACACTTTCGAGAAGCGCTTGAAGTTAGATACATATTGTCCTCCGTAATAACCTGACAGGGTGCTCAGAACGGCATCCGGAGTGATACCGGCACGCTTACATTTAGCTGCATCTACCGTCACTTCCCACTGCGGGTAGTTGATGGAGAAGGTTGAATAAGCGGCTGCAATTTCCGGGCGTTCGCGCAAGGCTCCCAGATATTGTTGTGTCGTATTGAAGAAATCAGTCAGATCGCCTCCTTTTTTATCCTGCATATACATTTCCAGCGCATTACCCATACCGTAACCGGGGATCATACCCGGCGACATGGCGAAGACTGTTGCATCCTTGATGTCGGCAGTCCGTCCGTACACCTGGTTGATAACCGATTGTACATGGTCTTCCTTATCTGTACGTTCATCCCACGGTTTCAGTTTGATGATGAACATACCGAATGAGTTTCCTTGTCCGGATATCAGTCCGTAACCGGATACTTTGTTATATTCCTTGATCTGCGGCAGGTCTTTGATACGGTTCTCGATGTTGGTCATCACGTCGTTGGTCGTAGCCAGTGAGTTGCCGGCAGCTGTTGTAACGTTGACGAACAATACACCCTGGTCTTCGTCCGGCACCAGACTGGTCTTCGTCGTTTTCATCAGGAAGAACAACAGGACAACCGAGCAGGCCAGCATCGACCACATCAGCCATCTGCGTTTGATAAAGAAGAGTACACCCTTCTTGTATTTGGCGATTAGGACGTCGAAAGCAGTATTGAACGCTTTACGGAAACGGGAGGCAAAGTTATTCTTTTGCGAACCGTCCTCATTGATATACGGTTTCAGTATCAGTGCGCATAATGCCGGGCTCAATGTCAATGCATTGATCGCCGAGATACCTACGGCAACCGCCATCGTCAGACCGAACTGTGTATAGAATGTACCTGACGTTCCGCTCATGAACGATACCGGAATGAACACGGCCATAAACACCAGTGAAGAAGAGATAATGGCGGCACTGATCCCGCTCATGGCATCCATACTGGCCATGTACGAAGATTTATACCCGACGTCGAACCGGGCCTGTACCGCCTCGACGACGACGATGGCATCGTCGACCACCGTACCGATCACGAGAACGAGTGCAAACAAAGTAATCAGGTTGATACTGAATCCGGCAATCGACATGAATGCGAATGTACCGATCAGCGACACGATGATACCTACCAGCGGGATCAGGGTCGAACGGATATCCTGCAGGAAAATGTATACCACCAGGATAACCAGTAAGATCGCTTCGATCAATGTCTTTATCACCTCGTGGATGGAAGCGAACAGGAAGTCGTTCGAGCTCATCATCTGTACGATCTCGACACCTTTCGGCAGGTCTTTGCGTGCTTCGTCGAGGAAAGCGTCGATTTGCTGGTTTACCTCGGTCGCGTTGGAACCGGCTGTCTGGAATACCATACAGGAAACGCCGACATGCCCGGTCAGTTCACCGATGTAAGAGTAGTTTTCACGTCCCAGTTCTATTTCTGCTATATCTTTCAGTTTCAGTACTTCACCGTCTTCGGTCGAACGGATCACGATATCCCCGAATTCTTCCGGCTGTATCAGACGGCCTTTGTACTTCATCGTGTATTGGTAGGTCTCCGTAGAGTTCTCACCGAATGCACCGGTAGCCGATTCTATATTCTGTTCGGCCAGAACGGCGGTCACATCCGAAGGGATCAGGTTATATTGAGCCATCACGTCCGGTTTCATCCAGACACGCATACTGTAATCTCCACCCATTACCATCAGTTCGCCGACACCTGAGATTCGGAGGATTTCCGGTTTCAGGTTAATGCTCAGGTAGTTGGCTAGAAAGCCTTCGTCGTATGAGTCGTCCGGGCTATAAATCGAGAAGATCTGCAACATGCTGGTTTGACGCTTAGTTGTAGTGACCCCCACTTGAGTCACTTCTGCGGGTAACTGACCGGTGGCTTTGGACACACGGTTCTGTACGTTTACGGTTGCCATATCCGGATCGGTACCTTGTTTGAAGTATACCATGATGGATACCGTTCCGGCATTGGTTGCCGTAGATGTCATGTAAGTCATGTCTTCAACACCGTTTATGGCCTCTTCCAGCGGGGCGATCACACTCTTTTGAAGTGTTTCGGCACTGGCTCCGAAATAAGTGGTACTTACCATGACGGTAGGCGGTGCGATATCGGGATATTGTTCGACGGGCAGGCTCGTCAATCCGATGATACCCATGAATACTATCACGATAGAGATAACGGCTGATAGTACCGGGCGTTCTATAAAGGTTCTTAATTTCATATTCCTTCTTTCAATTATTGTTTAACCTGAATCGGGGTTCCTTCACGCAACAAACCTACGCCTTCGGCAACAATCACGTCACCCGGCTTCAAGCCATCGTTCACGATATATTCCTGTCCGCCGTTTACACGGGTGACATTCACCTGGGCAGAGGTTGCTTTGCCGTCTACCACCTTATAGACATATACTTTGTCCTGTATCTCGAAAGTCGCCGTCTGCGGAATTACGATACTGCCGGATTTCTCGGTAGACAGGATGATGTTACCGGAGTTGCCGCTGTAAAGTATGCCGTCTTCATTCGGGAATACGGCACGCAGGCTTACGGTTCCCGTACTGCGGTCAATTACACCGCTGATGGTCTCCACTTTTCCTTTTACGGGGTAAACGGATTTATCGTTCAGTTGTAATTCCACTTCCGGCATCATTTCCAGCGCTTTCTGTTTGGAGCCGTACTGGCGGGTAAGTCCCAGTAGTTGGTTTTCCGTCAGGGAGAAGTAGACATACATGTCCGAATTGTCCGAAACCGTAGTCAACGGCTTAGGCAGACTGGCGCTGACCAGTGCTCCGACGCGGTAGGGGAGTGTTCCGACAACTCCATTCGACGGACTTTTCACCTCTGTATAGGACAGGTTATTGCGGGCATTCAGTTCCAGGGCTTTCATCTGTGCCAGTTGGGCCTTGGCACTTAGCCAGGAGTTTTCGGCAGTCTGTAGGTCGAAAGCGGAGACTACATTTTGTGCATGTAATTCTTTTTTGCTGTCTAACGTCAGTTTTGCAGTGCTTAACGCTGCTTCTGCGGCTTCCACATTGGCTTGGGCTGTCTGTAAAGCCGCCTGATAAGGCACCTGGTCGATTACAAACAATAATTGTCCTTTGCGTACAGCCTGCCCTTCTTCCACACATAATTGAGTGATAAAACCTGAAACCTGCGGATAGATGTCGATGTCCTGACGTCCGCGGATAGTGGCAGAATAGAGACTGCTCAGGGTTTTGTCGGTTGTAGACACTTTTAGTACTTTGTACTCATTGTTCACCATCATGGCCGGCTGTTCTTTACATGAGCTGGCAACAAGGCATAAGAACCCTACCCCGATGCCACCCAGGCATCTGGTAATTAAATTTTTCTTCATTTCTACGTACTTATTTTATTTATAATCCCGGCAGCCGGATTGTTCCAAAATAAAAAACATCAATAGGGTGATATTCAAGTGAGAATAGTTTGTTACTCTTTGATATTTACTGCCTTAACTAATAACCGGTGCAAATGTCCGACTTTTTCTCAAATGAAGTGTGGTTGAAAATTGAATATTGTTGTTCCAAAATTGAACAGGGGATATCACACGAAACCATTTTGCTGACGTCAGCAAAATGGTCGGGATTGCTTTCAGATATATTTTTTATCTTTGCCGTTCATAGAAAATTATTCATGGAACAATCCGTTTTGCAGTTAACTATTGAGGACTTGCTTTCTTTTGGTATGAATTCCAAGTCCTATCAGGATAAATTGATTATTGTCGAATTTAGTGGCGGCGACCATAAGAATCCGGGATTCAAGGAAGGGGCTTCCATCCGGTTGGATGCATTTTCTATTTTTCTGGTCCGGCAGGGAGAGATTGATATTACGATAGATGATTTTACCTATCATTTGTCGGATAACCTGCTGTTGGATATTATGGATATGCATTCGGTAAAGGATTTCCGTATTTCTCCTGATTTCAGGGGATACCACCTGATTATCGAGCGAAATTTGTTTTCGGAGATTATGCTGAACAGTCGCCGTATGCCCGCTGCCTATATTGCTTCCCGGCATAGCCGCCCGATACAGAAACTGAATGAGGAAGAAGGCGTCTTGCTGGAAAAATGCCTGCACCGTATCGAACGGAATATCGAACGTACGGAACATGCTTGGCAACGGGATATTATTATGAATGAACTTCGCGGTTTTCTGCTGGAAATGAATAATATCGTTTACCAGGCCAACCGCGGAAATGTCAGTCCGAATCCTCCCAGCCGCGATTTGCTGTTGTTCCTGTTTATCCAGTTGCTGAACAAACATTGCCGGACAGAACATTCCGTCTCTTTTTATGCTGGCGAGTTATGTATTACTCCCGAATATCTTTCACGCATTATGAAAAGTTTCAGTGGAAAAACAGTCAACCAATGGATTAGCGAGGCGCTGATACGTGAATCCGAGATTTTGTTACGTAATCCGGACCTTACAATCCAACAGGTTGCAGATATGCTGAACTTTTCCGACCAGTCTTCGTTCGGAAAGTTCTTCAAAAAGCACCGGGATATTTCTCCGTTGGCATTCAAACGGCAATTTGCAAAAGACTAGGAAAGTTTTTTGCCTTTTGAGCTTTTGTCTATTGATTATCAAAATGATATTTATGTGTGGGGTGGATGAATTGTACGGGCTGGCGGGAATGTTGGTTTGTTTTTATGAGCCTCTCGTGAGGTTGCTTTTGCTCGTTGTGTCTTGATTATTGTGCTAACTTTAGCAGAATGCTGCATATTGTTTATGAACTATAGCTAATCTGTTATGTTTTCTGTTGTTATGTTGACATATTGCCATTTGTTGCGGATGTTGAATTTTGGTTGTTCTGGAAATAAAAACTGCCTAAAAACATGTAATTTTCTCTTTTAATAGTACTGATAGTTGTATTGCGGATGTCTTAATTAACAAATTTTTTGTCTAAAAAAGGCGCAATTTCTACTACAACAAAATTTTATCTCGTTTTAAACGAAGTTCGAATTTGTTTAAAACAAAATTTAATTCGTTTAAAACGAGATAAAAAGTAGCTATTAGATAATCTATATGTTAATAAATGTGTAATGGGTTTTTCTGGAATGACTAAATGAAAAATAAGTCTGTTTTCATTTAGGGTTGTTATCTGCCATAATGTTTGTATATGTCTTATTCTATTGTCGTTTTGTTTTTTATATAAACGGGTTATAATTATAGAAAACGACTTTATTTTCTTTCAGTGATTTTTTGACATCGATCAATCGCTGGTTACTGCTGCCTCGGAACAGGAGGCTTTCGTCGTGGAGGGCTTGTTTGAATTTGCCGTCTACCAGAACGTCTACATATTGAAGCAGTGCGGCCTGTTTCGGGTTTTCCAGCAGTCTCTCAAATGTATATCCGGTGTAACACCAGATGTTTTTCCGGCTTTTTTCTTTGATGGCTCGTGCCAGCTTGGTGAATTCTTCCGGCTGAAACATCGGGTCGCCCCCGCTGAAAGTTACGTCTGCAAAATCGTCTGCGAGAACCTTTTCCAGTATCTCTTCAGTAGGAACAGGTCGGCCCTTATTGATATCCCACGATTCAGGGTTATGGCAACCCGGACACTGGTTTGGGCAGCCGGCAGCGTAGATAGCGGTCCGGAATCCCGGACCGTCTACAGTCGTATCTTCTATAATATCAATAATCGATAACATCGTATTTTTCTAATTATGAATAATTCTGTCATTCAACTCCGCTAACTTGGCATTGTTCCAGCGGTCGGTTGTACCTACCAGATAGCCGGTGATGCGTTGTAGCTTGTCCAGATGTTTGCTGCCGCATTTGGGGCATTCGTCCAGATGGTTTGCTGCGTTTTCGTAGCCACAATCCAGACAGCGGTTGCGGTTATGGTTTACCGAGCCGTAGCCGATATTGTATTTATCCATCATGTCGACCACCTTCATGATCACTTCCGGGTTGTGGGTGGCGTCGCCGTCTATTTCCACATAGAAGATATGGCCGCCGCCTGTCAGTGCGTGGTAAGGGGCTTCTACTTCTGCTTTATGGCGGGCGCTACATTTGTAATATACCGGGACATGGTTGGAATTCGTGTAATAATCGCGATCGGTAATACCGGGTAACGGTCCGAATTTCTTGCGGTCTCTGGCGGTAAACTTACCGGAAAGTCCTTCTGCCGGAGTTGCCAGTACACTGTAATTATGCTGATAACGTTCCGAGAACTGGTTTACACGGTCACGCATATAAGTCACGATCCGTAATCCCAGTTCCTGTGAGGCTGCGTCTTCGCCGTGATGTTTGCCGGTCAGGGCAACCAGGCATTCTGCCAGTCCGATGAATCCGATTCCCAGTGTGCCCTGGTTGATAACCGGGGCAATTGTATCGGTCGGTTTCAATTTCTCGCTGCCCAGCCATAAAGAGGACATCAGTAGCGGGAACTGTTTGGCATAAGCCGTTTTTTGGAATTCCATACGTTCATGAAGTTGAAGGGCCGTGGTTTCCAGCATTTCATCCAGCTTTGCGAAGAAACGGGCAATCCGCTCTTCTTTATTTTCAATGTCCATGCATTCGATTGCCAGACGTACGATGTTGATCGTCGAGAACGACAGGTTGCCGCGTCCGATAGATGTTTTCGGTCCGAAACGGTTTTCGAATACGCGGGTACGGCATCCCATGGTCGCCACTTCGTATTTGTAACGTTCGGGATCGTCGGCTCTCCAGTCTTCATGCTGGTTGAATGTGGCATCCAGGTTCAGGAAGTTCGGGAAGAAGCGGCGGGCAGTCACTTTACAGGCCAGTTCATACAGGTCATAGTTCCGGTCTTCCGGCAGATAACTTACGCCCCGTTTCTTTTTCCATATCTGGATCGGGAAAATGGCGGTTTCACCGTTGCCGACACCCCGGTATGTACTTTTCAGCAATTCACGGATAATGCAGCGGCCTTCGGCAGACGTATCCGTTCCGTAGTTGATGGAGCTGAATACCACCTGGTTACCACCGCGTGAATGGATCGTGTTCATATTGTGGATGAAAGCTTCCATGGACTGATGAACGCGGCTGACGGTTTTATTGATAGCATGCTGTACGAGCCGTTTGTCTCCGGTCAGGCCATCCAGCGGACGGGTTACATAATCGTCTATTTCTTTATTATAAAGGTGTGAATAGTCTACGCCATTCAGATCTTCCAGATTTTTGACTTCTTCGATATAGCTGTTACGCACATAAGGTGCCAGGTAAAAATCGAAAGCCGGGATCGCCTGTCCGCCATGCATCTCATTTTGTGCAGTTTCTAAAGAGATACATCCCAAGATACTTGCCGTTTCGATACGTTTGGCGGGGCGCGATTCGCCGTGTCCGGCCGAGAATCCATATTTAAGGATGCGGTCCAGCGGATGCTGTACGCAAGTCAGGCTCTTGGTCGGGTAATAATCTTTATCATGAATATGCAGGTAATTGTTGGCAACTGCCTCTTTTACCTCTTCGCTCAACAGGTAATCGTCAACGAACGGTTTGGTTGTCTCACTGGAAAATTTCATCATCATACCTGCGGGGGTATCTGCGTTCATATTTGCATTTTCGCGGGTAATGTCGTTCGACTTGATATTGATGATTTCCAGGAACATATCGCGGGTTTTTGCTTTACGGGCAACACTGCGCTGATTGCGGTAGGCAATGTATTTCTGAGCCACATCCTTGCGGCTACTGTTCATTAGTTCCAGTTCGACAGCGTCCTGAATCGCTTCGACTGTCATTTGCGGTTCTCCTTTGAATGAAATATGATCCGTGATCTGGCGGATCAACTGCAAATCTTCTCCATTTTCCGTATGCAGCATCGCTTTACGGATCGCCGTTACTATTTTTTCCTCATTAAATCCGACGATACGTCCATCCCTTTTGATAACTGTCTGAATCATGATAATTGTATTGGTGTATTACTTTTTATTCTCCTGCAAAGGTATACTCAATTGTTATATAGTTTTCTTTTTGGAAAACTTTTAACGGGTTAAATTATGTCAAATAACTGATAGTCATATGTGTTGTTTGTGAAAACGGAAAACTTTGAAGATTTTGATGATAAAAAGTTTCCCCAAAAAGGCTGCTTGGTGATAATAGGGTATAATGTGAAAGGTATCAATTGTTTATGCAGAAAAACAGAGAAAACAGAGAAAACAGAGGCGATTCCGGTCAATCGCCCTGTCTGTCGATAGTACGAAATATCTATAATTGCTTATTCGGATTGCTATTTGTCTTTCAGTAATTCAATAAACATGGTTGTCGTCAGTAATATCCCAATGGCAACGCAGACCAGGATAAGTAATAAGTTTACATATTTCGCATTCGGCTTCGAGCCGGTGTGCAGGTTGTTGGCGAAATATTCTTTGAAGAAAAGATATAACGCCGGGACGGAAGCACTGGCCAGCAGGAAATCTTCCGGGATATTGAAGTAATATGTTTTTGACAAGCCGATCAGCGACCAGTGTGTCAGAAACAGGACTATGAACATGTTGATATTCTTAGAGAAGAACAACAGGAGCCCGATGGTGAAAACAACGACCGAACAAGGCATGACCGGCGAAGTCATTTCCGGGAAAGTCAGTCCCCGTGCCATCGATATCAGCGGATAGATAAACGGCATGGCAAACAGGAAGTACGCCAACCAGTCATATTTGCGGGTACGTTCGAAAGTGGTGTATCCTGACAAGGCATCCCACCCCCATAGTATCGCCATGATCGCCCAGAATAAGGCCATCACTTCGTTGTAGCTGCGCTCGGCACAGTAGATGTAGTAATAGATGACCGATATCCACAGATAGACGGCAATCAGATAGATTTTCATTCCGTTCTTTACCCACGGCTGAGGGTTGCGGGTCAGCAGGACGGTCAATATTATCCCGATCAGGATAATTCCCAGTTGCCATTCCCAGGTTGCTGTATTGTAGAGTCCTATCGTTTTCCAGAAAATTTCCATAGAGTTATTCGTATGCTGATGATTTTATTTGCGTCGTGTTAATGAAAAAGCCTTACCCGGCAGGAGGAAGATCGGCAGTGTCGCACCGACCGTCAGCATGAAGATCGCGGTGAAGGTAACGAAACCGTTCGACATGAACATTTCAATATATTTCGCTTTCTGTACCGGTTCGTCCATCGTCTGGAGGAACATGATCAGCGAGAAAACCATGTTGTAGGCAAATTTGCCTGGGATCATCGGCAATAAAGCCGGGATATAAAGCACTGTCATCGGGCAGTAAATCCTGCCTCCCAGCCACAAACTACCGAATCCGATCACCAATGCCCCGAACAGGGAGGCGGTGGCGATATCCACACCAAAGAAAGTCATCAGGCAGAATCGGCAGGCATGGCCTACGGCAGCCAGCAAGGCAATGTAAGGAAACGCCCGCATAGGTGGGTCGGAAATCGCACCGAAACCAATACCTGCAATGGCTGCAAAAAGTCCGTCTAAAAGAATATCCAATACTATCATATCAAATTATTTTTTACCATCATTAATGTGAAAGAAAGCCCGATCGCGATACAGATAATCAGCATCAGTGCATTGACCAGCCGGGCAAAACCGGTCAGTATATACCCTTCGACAATATCGATGACCCCATTGATCAGCGGTACGCCCGGTATCAGGAACAGGACGCTCGTTGCCAGTGCAATGTCCGAGGTCGTGTCGAATATCAACGCTGTAGAGGCACAAAGCGATGCAATAAAGGCCGATACCACGAAGATTATGTAATGATTGAATTTCCGTATCTGCATCTGTTGTTTCAGGAAAAAACCGGTGATAGTCGCAGAAAAGACAATCCCCATCGAAGTAATATCTCCCCCGAACAGGCGGCAGAAAGAGGCATTGGCAAAACCTACCAGTATCAGAACGAAAAGCGGATCGATGTGCGGGCTGGCGATAATCTCCTCATATTTATCTTTTAATTCTTCCAGCGACAAATGTTTGTCATACGTTTCCCAACTCAGAGCGCTCAGTTTGGCGTTCTTCTCGAAACTTATCGGAAGGGCGGGGATATCGATCACCTCGCTGTATGTTTCTTTCGTATCATTGTCGGAGATCGTCAGAATAATATTTTTCTGAAAAATGCTGATTTTAACATCAGCGCCATATGCTTCTCCTATTCGTTTGGAACTCCGGACTACCCGGGATGTGTGTACCCCGCATCCCATCATATGGGCGGAGTACTCTGCGATGAATTTGGCTACGGGTAGCAAAGATTCATTTCTACTCATGTCGTACTTTTTATATATGAACCGGATTCTATTCCGGAATGTTTCTTTTTGCTGGCTGAAAAACGGGCGATAAACCTAAACCGGGGCGCAAAAGTATAAAAAACTTATTTTATATCATTGTTTTGTCTTTTATTTTTGTAGTTTTGCACCGAAATGGTTCTGTATTTTTGATTCTGGAAATACAGATTAAAAGGGAATCGGGTGTAAATCCCGGACAGTCCCGCTGCTGTGAAGCTCTAATAACATTCTGAAAACAACTTATGCCACTGACATGTGTCGGGAAGGCTTCAGGATGGGAGTCAGTCAGAAGACCTGCCGTTCGTTAAAGGCTCATATCCTCGTGGGTTAGGATACGGGTTCGAAATGATTGTTTATTCTAAATTTATCAGATTTATGGAGAAAGATTGTCCGCGTTGTGGGGACTCTTTTGTTTGTCGGGTAGATGATATATCCGCCTGTCATTGTGTGCCTGTGAAATTGGATGAACTCCAGCTTGCTTATGTGAAGGTCCATTATCCGGGATGTTTGTGCAACTCCTGTTTGAATGAGATCAAGAAATATTTCTATGCCTGTGAGGTGAATCCCCGTTATAAACATTTAAAGCATTGATATGATACGGAAGATATTAATTGCAAACCGTGGCGAGATCGCCGTACGTGTGATGCATTCCTGCCGGGAGATGGGAATACAGTCTGTGGCTGTTTTTTCGGAAGCCGACCGGGCAGCACGACATGTACTTTATGCTGATGAGGCCTGCCTGATAGGGCCTGCTGCATCAAAAGATAGTTATCTGGATATTGAAAAGATTATCCAAGCGGCAAAAATTCATAAAGCCGATGCCATTCATCCCGGTTATGGTTTCCTTTCGGAAAATGCAGCTTTTGCCCGCAGATGTAAAGAGGAAAATATTATTTTTATTGGCCCGGCTGCTGAGACGATGGAGGCGATGGGCGATAAGATATCAGCCCGTAAGCGGATGATCGAGGCTGGTGTGCCGGTTGTTCCGGGAACGCAACAACCGTTGCTGGATGCTGCCGAAGCCGTTCGGATATGTAAGGAAATCGGTTTCCCCGTTATGCTGAAAGCCTCTATGGGAGGCGGAGGAAAAGGGATGCGACTGATCTATAAAGAAGAAGATGTGGTGGAGGCTTATCATTCTGCCCGTTCGGAATCGTTATCGTCTTTTGGTGACGACACAGTTTATCTGGAGAAATTCGTAGAGGAACCTCATCATATCGAATTTCAGGTATTGGGTGACAATCACGGGAATGTAATCCATCTTTGCGAACGTGAATGTTCCGTTCAACGCCGTAATCAGAAAATCGTGGAGGAAAGTCCGTCTCCGTTCATCACTCCCGAGTTAAGAAAAAATATGGGTGAAAAGGCTGTTGCTGCGGCAAAAGCTGTCAACTATTCCGGTGCTGGTACCATTGAGTTTTTGGTGGACAAACATCGGAATTTTTATTTTCTGGAAATGAATACGCGTCTCCAGGTGGAGCATCCGATTACCGAGGAAGTTTTAGGCGTCGATCTGGTAAAAGAACAGATTCGGGTGGCTAACAACGAACCACTCCATATCCGCCAGGAGGAGATCGTCCAGCGCGGACATGCCATTGAATGCCGTATCTGTGCAGAAGATACAGAAGCCGGTTTTATGCCTTCTCCCGGTGTCATTAAACAATTGACAGAGCCGAACGGCATCGGTGTCCGTGTAGACAGTTATGTGTATGAAGGATATGAAATACCGGTTTATTACGACCCGATGATCGGAAAACTGATCGTTTGGGCGACAACGCGCCAATATGCGATCGAACGCATGCGGCGGGTATTGCATGAGTATAAGATTACCGGGTTGAGAACGAATATCGGTTACTTACGTCGGATTATGGATACATCCGACTTTGTGCAGGGAAAGTATGATACTTCTTTTATTGAAAAAAATGCCGGACAATTGCAACATCCCGTAGAAGAGGGTGGAACAGAGACTGAAAATATAGCTATGATCGCTGCCTATATAGATTATCTGGTCAATCTGGAGGAAAACAGATCCGGTCAGGCTTCCGACAATCGTCCGATCAGCCGCTGGCGTGAATTCGGATTACAAAAAGGAGTCCTGCGTATTTAATAATCGGCACATTAGCACTATTGAATAATTATTATTTATGGAAATACATATTGGAAAAAGAGTTGCGGATGTTTCGTTGGTCAGTAAAGATGGGAACAAAGTCCGGTTGACTATTGACGGTATCCTTTATGAAGTCGATGTCGTAATGGCCGAAAATGGCGCCTGTTCTATTTTGCACAACGGTGTTTCGTATAATGCAGAACTGATCCGCGGAGAAAGTGGTAAAAACTATACGGTGAATACCCATTTCCTCTCTTATGGTGTGGATATTGTTGATACGCAGGTGAAATATTTGCGTATGCGCAGGAATAGCGAAGAGCGGCAGGACAATAAGATTATTTCTCCGATGCCCGGCAAGGTGGTGAAGGTTGCTGTTCAGAAAGGCGACCGTCTCGAACCTGGCGATATTGTCGTAGTGATCGAAGCAATGAAGATGCAGAGTAATTATAAGGTAAGTTCGGCCTGCACGGTACGCGATGTACAGGTAAAAGAAGGGGATTCGGTGACGAGCAACCAGGTCCTTCTGACTTTGGATATAATAACAGACAAAGAGGATTAAAATGGGAAAAGAACATTTATATAAAACGTTTGAAGAACTGGATAAGGCAGCTTCATTGGGAGGCGGTATGGCACGCATAGAGAAACAGCATGAAGCCGGACGTATGACTGCCCGTGAACGTATTGACATGTTACTGGATAAGGGTACATTTGTCGAACTGGATAAGTTTGTCGTTCACCGTTGTACCAATTTCGGTATGGAAAAGAACAAAATAGCGGGTGACGGGATCGTTTCGGGGTATGGCAAGATAGACGGACGCCAAGTGTTTGTCTATGCTTATGACTTTACCGCTTACGGAGGAACATTGAGCGGAACGAATGCCGCGAAGATCGTCAAGGTGCAACAACTGGCATTGAAAAACGGAGCGCCGGTAATTGCCCTGAATGATTCGGGTGGTGCCCGTATTCAGGAAGGGGTCAGCAGTCTGGCCGGATATGCTTCCATTTTCTATCAGAATACGATGGCCTCGGGAGTGGTTCCGCAGATTTCTGCGATCCTCGGACCTTGTGCCGGAGGAGCCTGCTATTCGCCTGCGTTGACCGATTTTATTTTTATGGTGAAAGAAAAAAGCCATATGTTTATCACCGGTCCGGACGTGGTCAAGGCGGTTACCCATGAAGAAGTAGGAAAAGAAGAATTGGGTGGTGCTTATACACATAGTACTAAGAGCGGTGTTACTCATTTTATGTGTGATACGGAAGAAGAAACATTAATGAGTATCCGCGAATTACTCGGTTTTCTTCCGGCCAATAATATGGAAGATGCCCCACTTGTTCCTTGTACGGATGATATCCGCCGCGAAGAAGAATCGTTGCAGGAGGTGATTCCGGATGATCCGAATATTCCTTATGATATAAAAGATATTATTGAACCGGTGGTGGATAATCACTATTTCTTTGAGGTAATGCCGCATTTTGCAAAAAACATCGTAGTCGGTTTTGCCCGTTTAGGCGGACGTACGGTCGGTATCGTTGCCAACCAGCCGGCATTCCTGGCAGGTGTGCTGGATATCGATGCTTCGGATAAGGCGGCTCGTTTCATCCGTTTTTGCGATTGTTTCAATATTCCACTGGTTACTTTTGAAGATGTACCCGGTTTTCTTCCGGGATGTACCCAGGAGCACGACGGTATTATCCGCCACGGTGCGAAGATCGTCTATGCTTATGCGGAAGCGACCGTGCCTAAAATCACGTTGATTACCCGGAAAGCCTATGGCGGTGCTTATATCGTTATGTCGAGCAAACCGACCGGTGCCGATGTTAACCTGGCTTACCCTATGGCGGAGATAGCCGTTATGGGAGCAGAAGGGGCTGTTAATATCTTATATAGAAAAGCAACCGGGGAAGAGAAAGAGCAGGCAATGAAAGAATATGCGGAAAACTTCTCTAATCCTTACCGGGCTGCCGAGCAAGGATTTATCGACGAGATTATCATGCCGCGGCAGACTCGTTTCAAGCTGATACAGGCGTTGGAGATGGCAAAGAACAAAAGCCAGAGCAATCCGCCGAAAAAACATGGCAATATGCCATTGTAACGATTTGATTTTGTTGTTAGAATTATGAATGGTAAATCCCTGTCGACCGTGAGGCTGGCAGGGATTTCTGCTTATGTCATAGTTTTATAAATAAACAGGAACGTAAAAGTTTAAAAAACTTGTATTTATCATATTGATTTTGTCTTTTATTTTTGTAGCTTTGCCTCCGAATTGGTTTCGTGTTGTCTGTTCGGATGATACGGATTAAAAGGGAATCGGGTGTAAATCCCGGACAGTCCCGCTGCTGTGAAGCTCTAATAACATCCTGAAAACAA
>NZ_QTMM01000009.1:52129-278009 GCF_003635445.1 Parabacteroides sp. AF17-3
GATTAAAAGGGAATCGGGTGTAAATCCCGGACAGTCCCGCTGCTGTGAAGCTCTAATAACATCCTGAAAACAACTTATGCCACTGACATGTGTCGGGAAGGCTTCAGGATGGGAGTCAGTCAGAAGACCTGCCGTTCGTTAAAGGCTGTTTTTCCTCGTGGGTTAGGGAAATGGTTCGAAAAGAATATTAATTCTAAAGTGTATGAAAATCATGGAGAAGCTTTGTTCGCGTTGTGGCGTGGAGTTTTGCTGTGCCTCAAAAGCGATTGACTATGGAATGGATTCATGAATTATTATGGGGAGAAGGTATCGGACATTCCATCCTTTTACTGTCTCTGGTTATTGCCATAGGGATCCAACTTGGTAAAATCAAAGTATTTGGAATTTCTCTGGGGATAACCCTGGTATTGTTTGTCGGTATTCTACTGGGACATTTTGGGTTTACAATCAATCCATCTGTTATTCATTTCTTTAAAGAGTTTGGATTGATCCTGTTTGTTTATTCAGTCGGCATGCAGGTCGGACCCGGTTTTTTCTCTTCTTTTAAGAAAGGGGGGATGACTTTGAATGGCCTGGCTTGCGGAATTGTCTTTCTCGGAGTTATGATGGCCTTGGTGATACATTTTGTGACAGGAATTCCTATTCCGACGATGGTCGGTATTTTATCGGGTGCAGTAACAAATACGCCGGGACTGGGGGCTGCTCAACAGGCATTTAGTGATATGACGGGGACTTCTGATGATACGATTGCATTGGGATATGCCGTTGCTTATCCGCTGGGGGTCGTCGGTATCATCCTTTCCATGTTGTTTGTCCGGTATATTTTTCATATAAGTTTTGACCAGGAGACGAAAAAGCTGGAAGAAGAGAATAATGTGCATAATAGTGAGGCCACACCTATATCGTTGATAGTGAAGAATCCGGCTCTTTTTGGCAGGAAGATAATGGAACTTGCCGCCCTGTTGGAGCATAGGGAATTTGTCATATCCCGTATTTGGCGTAACAAGACCAATAAAGTAGACATTGTTACCGGCAGTACGATTTTGGAAGAAGATGATAAAATATTTGTGATCACGACTGAACATGATGCAGAAACTATAAAAACCTTTATCGGTCAAGAGATAGAGATGGACCGTAAACAATGGATTCCCGCCGAAAGTGCTTTTGTCAGCCGCCGCATTTTGGTGACAAAGCCGGAACTGACGGGTACTAAACTGGGGGATTTGCAGTTACGCCGTTTGCATGGTATCAATGTAACACGTGTGAATCGTGCCGGAGTGGAACTGGTAGCAACACAAGGTTTGCAATTGCAGGTTGGTGACCGTGTAACCGTAGTCGGTAGTGAACTGGCTGTCGATAAGGTGAGTATGATATTGGGTAATTCGATGAAACGTCTGAATGAACCGAACTTGATTCCAATATTTATCGGTATCGCTTTAGGTATTATTCTGGGAAGTATTCCAATTAGTTTCCCAGGGATTCCTCAACCTATCAAGCTGGGTTTGGCAGGTGGTCCGTTGGTTGTCGCTATCCTGATCAGCCGTTTCGGATACCGTTATAAACTGGTTACTTATACTACCCAGAGTGCCAATCTGATGCTCCGGGAGATTGGTATAACTATGTTCCTTGCCTGTGTCGGGCTGAGTGCCGGGGATGGTTTTGTGGATACTATCGTGAATAAAGGCGGATTTGCCTGGATTGGTTACGGTTTTATTATAACAATGCTACCTTTATTAGTCATCGGATTGATTGGCAGGTATTTTTTTAAACTGAATTACTATACGTTGATGGGATTGCTGGCTGGCAGTACGACGGATCCTCCCGCTTTGGCTTATGCGAATGCAACGGCGGGAAATGATGTTCCGGCAGTAGGTTATGCTACAGTTTATCCGTTGACAATGTTTTTACGTGTACTAACTGCCCAATTAATGATATTATTCTTCTATTAAGTATTAGATTTGGTTGTTAGAAATTGTTCAATAATAATTTTAAAGCCAGGAGCCCCGCCGAAGTGATTCGCCGGGGCTTCGTTTATTTATCGATGTAAAAGATTATTGACCGCTTCCTCCCATAATATCCAGCAATTCATTGGTGATGGCCTGCTGGCGGTTTTTGTTGTATTGCAACGTCAGTTCCTGGATCAGGTCGTTGGCGTTGTCGTTGGCTGTCTGCATGGCAAGCATGCGGGCGGCATGCTCGGAAGTGACAGTGTCGAGCAAGGTCGTGTAGATGTTCAGATGGAGCACTTTGGGGAGCAGTAGGGCCAGCAACTGTTCGGCAGACGGCTCCAGAATATAGTTGCTCGAAGCACTTTCCGGGTCTGCTTCCGGTAGGGAAACCGGGAGGAAAACCTTTTCGGTCAGTACCTGTTCCGCCATATTCTTGAAATGATGGTAGAGTAGTTCCACCCGGTCGACCTGGGCGGATATATACAACTCCATCAAGGCTACTGCCAGTTGCGAAGCATCCTCGTAGGCCGGTTTGTCGCCGATCGTAAGGAAGCTGTCATTGGTCTGATAACCAGCTTTATGCAGTTCGTCCGCCACCTTTTTGCCGACCGGATAAATGCGCACGGTTATACCGTCCGCCTCATACCGGTGGAGACGGGCTGTTAACTCTTTCCATATGTTCGCATTGAAAGCGCCACACAACCCGCTGTTGGAGGAAAAAGCGACGATAGCCACCTGTTTCACCTCACGAACAGCCGCATAAGGTGAACTCATATCGCTTTCGGCTGACAGCGTGCCCCTTAATATGGCGCTCAGCTTACTCTCGTATTCGAGCATATGTTCGACAATCGTCTGCGTATGATGCAGTTTGGCAGAAGACACCATCCTCATGGCGGAGGTGATCTTCTGCGTGTTTCTGATCGACGCAAGACGGATTTTTATCTCTTTCAGTGATGCCATAGTCTAATTTCTGTTATCAACCTGCTTTATATGCCCCGCTGACCTGGTGGGCTGTTTCTTCCAGGATACGGCTGACTTCATCATTTATCACACCCGATTTTAATATATCGAGTACGTCTTTCTGATGATTGGTGATCAGAGTCTGTAAGAACGCATTTTCAAAATCGTGTACCTTATCCAGCGGAACCTCTTTCAGTAAACCTTTGGTGCCGCAATACAGGATAGCGATTTGCTGTTCCACAGGCATCGGGTTATACTGGGGTTGTATCAATAGTTGTGTATTCTTCTGTCCTTTGTCGATCGTGAAGGCGGTTACCGCATCCATATCGCCGCCGAATTTCGTGAACGATTCCAGTTCGCGGAACTGTGCCTGGTCGATTTTCAGCGTACCGGCCACTTTCTTCATCGCTTTCAACTGTGCGTTACCACCCACACGGGATACGGAAATACCCACGTTGATAGCCGGACGGTTTCCCTGGTTGAACAGGTCTGTTTCCAGAAATATTTGTCCGTCGGTGATGGAAATTACGTTGGTCGGGATATAAGCCGACACGTCACCCGCCTGCGTCTCGATAATCGGCAGGGCAGTGAGCGAACCGCCACCTTTTACCTTATCTTTCATGCTGTCGGGCAGGTCGTTCATCTGGCTGGCTACTTCCTGCTGGTTGATGATTTTCGCTGCACGTTCCAATAGGCGTGAATGCAGGTAGAAAATATCACCCGGATAAGCCTCGCGGCCCGAAGGCCGGCGAAGGATCAGGGATACCTCGCGGTAAGCGACCGCCTGTTTCGACAGGTCATCATAGACAACTAATGCATGACGTCCGCTATCGCGGAAATATTCGCCGATGGCAGCTCCGGCAAAAGGAGCAAAATATTGCATGGCAGCCGGGTCGGAAGCTGTGGCACTGACTACGATCGTGTAATCCATCGCCCCTTTTTCCTGTAAGGTGTTTACCAGAGAAGCTACTGTAGAACCTTTCTGTCCGATCGCCACATAGATACAGTAAACCGGATTGCCGGCTTCATAATTACTGCGTTGATTGATGATCGTGTCGATGGCGATCGAGGTTTTACCTGTCTGACGGTCACCGATAATCAATTCACGTTGCCCGCGTCCGATAGGGATCATGGCATCTACGGCTTTGATACCAGTCTGTAACGGTTCGTTTACCGGCTGGCGGTAGATAACGCCCGGAGCTTTTCGTTCCAGCGGCATCTGACATTTCTTTCCGACAATCTCGCCTTTACCGTCGATCGGGTTGCCCAGCGGATCGATTACACGACCGATCATGTTCTCGCTTACGTTGATGGAAGCGATGCGACGTGTACGTTTCACCGTGTCGCCCTCTTTTACCTGGTCGGTCGGGCCGAGCAATACGGCACCTACGTTGTCTTCTTCCAGGTTCATCACGATGGCTTCCATTCCGTTGTCGAATTGCAACAATTCATTGGCTTCGGCATTGTCCAGCCCGTAGATACGTGCCACACCGTCACTGACCTGAAGCACAGTGCCCACCTCTTCCAGATGGATCGTGGTGTTGATACCTTCCAGTTGTTCGCGTAAAATGGCGGAAACTTCACTTACTTTTATCTGGTCTGTCATACGTTTTTCTTTTTTAATTTTTTTCGATTAGCTGATTTCTGATTTCCCGCAGTTGCCGGGCGTAGCTGGCATCTATCCGGGTATTACCGATACGGAGCACGAAGCCACCGATCAGTTCCGGCTTGATCACTCCCATGAATTCGATGGTGTTGCCGGTCTCTTCCTTCAGCCGTTCCTTTAAATGTTCCTGTGTCGCTTCATCTACCGGAGCCGGTGTCTTGAACAACACCCGGGTGATCTTCTTGTCTTTCCGGTACATATGGATATAAATATATGCCATTAGCGGTAACAAGCTCTCTCTCTTGTGCTGAAGTACCAGGCGGATAAAACGGGTGAACAACTCGCATACTTCCAGGCCGGCGGCGGTAGTCAGCAACTTTACTTTCTCCTCCAGGGGAAAGATAGGGTTGTCGAGCACCGCTTTCAGTCCCGGCTCTTGCTCGAAACTGATGGTCAGCATCTTCATGTCATCATATACCCGGTCCTCCTGCCGCTTGTCTTTTGCCAGCGAAAAGAGTGCTTTGACGTACCGGGAAGAGATTGTACCTACGTCCATATCTTATGATTTACTAAACGAAACATTGTCGAGCAGCCCGTTGATGATCTTTTCCTGTTCATCGGTACGGCTGATTTTCTCTTTCATCACTTTCTCTGCAATGGCGACTGACAGGTCGGCGATTTCGGTGCGGACTTCGCGGATGGCTTTGTCCTTTTCTTCCCCTATCCGGCGTGTCGCTTCCTCCAGTTGCAGATGTGCCTCAGCGGATGCCTTTTGCCGGGCTGTGCTGATAATCTGTTCTTTTTCGGCCAGGGCTTGTTTCAGAATCTCATTCTGCTGCTCTCTTGCCTGGGCAAGAATCTTTTCGCTTTCGGCCTGGATGCCGGCAAGTTGTTCGTTTGCCTGGCGGGCCGATTCGAGGGAATGATCAATGTATTCTTTCCGTTGTTCCACGGCTTTGATGATTACCGGGAAACCATATTTGGAAAGAATAACAAAGACGATTCCGAAAGAAAGGATCATCCAGAATAAAAGCCCTGCGTCTGGTGTGAGCAATGACATAGTTTACTTTTATTTATTGGAACAATCCTAAGAAACATACTACGATCGCAAACAGGGCAACACCTTCTACCAATGCACCCATGATAAGCATGGACGTACGGATGTCACCGGCTGCCGACGGTTGGCGGCTGATACCTTCGACGGCACCTTTACCGATCAATCCGATACCTATACCTGCACCGATAGCAGCTAATCCTGCTCCTACTGTTGCTCCAAGTTTAGCGATGCCTGCACCGGCTGCTGCTTGTAATAAAATTGCTGATAACATAACTCTCAATCTTTAAAATTAGTAATCTTATTATTAATAAATATGTTTGTTCATTCCCGTACTTTGGCCAATCCGATATAGTTGGCCGACAACAGGGTGAATATATAGGCCTGAAGGCATGCCACCAGCAGTTCGAGACAGTTCATAAACACGGTGAACAATACGGATACGATTGTCATCGTGCCGTTTATGGCTGTTCCCATCGAAGCGGTGATGAATATCAGGCAAGTCAACGCCAGAATGATTGTATGTCCGGCCATGATATTGGCAAACAGACGGATCATCAGGGCGAACGGCTTGGTGAGTATGCCGAAAAATTCCACGAAGGGCATGATCGGCAACGGTAACTTCAGGAAGATAGGGGCGTTGGGCCAGAATATCTCCTTCCAGTATTCCTTGGTAGCGAACAGGTTCACTGCCAGGAATGTACATAAGGCCAGCACGGCGGTAATTGTGATATTACCGGTGATATTGGCTCCTCCCGGGAAAATCGGAATAATACCGATCAGGTTGTTTATCAGGATGAAGAAGAAGACCGTCAGCAGATAAGAAGAGAAAGGCTTATATTCTTTGCCGATTCCTTCCTTCACTACGCCGTCATGTATGAACATGACCGCCATCTCCATCAATCCGGTAAATCCTCCGGGGGCTTCATACGGATGCTTTTTATACCAGCGGGCGGTACGCAGCACGATGAAAAGCAGTAAGCCGCAACTGAGAAGCAGGCCGCATACGTTTTTGGTAAGCGACAAGTCCCAGGGCTTTACTTCTTCGCCTCTGCTGTTTTTTTCTACCACCTTTCCGGCATGTTTACCTTCATTGGCGATGTAATAGTTATGATGCACATTGCCATGATGCAGGTGTGAGGAGAGGAACAAGTCCCATCCGCGTTCTTCGCTTTTCAGCAGGACGGGCAGCGGTATGGAAATCTCTTTCCCGTTCCACTCCGTGATGTGCCAGGTGTAGGCATCCTTGATGTGTGAGAATACGATATCCTGCACATCTACCTCACCTTGTTTCGCATCCGTGGAGGCGCTTACCGGAAAGCTGATGCAAACCAGTAACAAGAAAGTAAACCAAAACAGGCTGTTATTTTTTATTCTGTTCATCTTTTTCTTTTTTCTCACTATTCATTCTCTTTTTCTCAAACAGATACAATGTATATGTTTCCAGTACAAGATAAATGAAATAGAACAACATCATCGTGAAGCCAAAGGCTTTCAGGTTCTGTCCGACCAAAGCGGCATAAAGCCACAGGAAAACCAGTGCGAGCGTGAATTTGCAAAGGCGGACTACCATATAAGTAACAACCGTAACGTCTCCGTGTTTCCGTTTGACATGATCCAGAAAGTAGATCATAAACATGCTGCTTAGCCAGTAAAACACCGGTATCGAAGGATACCACTCATAATAATGCGAAGGCCAGATGGTGTATAACAGGCCTCCCAGTGCGACGCCGATAACTACATTAATAAAGGTAGTCAAGCCCATTAGCTTCATTCTTAATCTACCGCTCATGATCGTATTTTTTTATTCGATGCATACGGACAGGATATCGCCTTTTATCTCGACGAATCCGCTCTGTATTTTTATTTCTTGTTCTTTCTTTTCATTTGTCTGGTACCGGATAACTCCTTCTTCCAGGGCAGCGATCATCGGAGCGTGATGGGGCAGGACGTCGAACGAGCCTGCCGTACCCGGAAAGGATACATAATTTGTCTCTCCTTTGAATAAAACGCCACTAGGGGATATGATTTCCAGTTCCATACGTTTTTAATTTGCTTGTTCTGCCAGTTTCTTTCCTTTTTCAATCACATCTTCAATCGTTCCTACATTCAGGAAGGCCTGTTCAGGGATATCGTCGGTTTCACCGTCCATGATCATATTGAATCCGCGGATGGTGTCTTCGATAGAGACCATTACGCCCGGTACGCCGGTGAATTGTTCCGCCACGGCAAAAGGTTGCGACAGGAAACGTTGTACACGGCGGGCGCGGTTAACCGTTTGGCGGTCCTCGTCCGAAAGTTCCTCCATACCCAGGATAGAGATAATATCCTGTAACTCCTTGTTACGCTGGAGTATCTGTTTCACACGCTGTGCCGTTTCGTAATGTTCCTTGCCTACGACCAGCGGGTCGAGGATGCGGGATGTCGATTCCAGCGGGTCGACTGCCGGATAGATACCCAGTTCGGTAATCTTACGGCTCAGCACGGTGGTAGCATCCAGGTGTGTAAAGGTCGTTGCCGGTGCCGGGTCGGTCAAGTCGTCTGCCGGTACGTAAACAGCCTGCACGGAGGTGATGGAACCTTTTTTCGTCGAGGTGATACGTTCCTGCATGGCTCCCATTTCGGTAGCCAGTGTCGGCTGATAACCAACTGCCGACGGCATACGTCCCAACAGGGCGGATACTTCGGAACCGGCTTGCGTGAAGCGGAAAATATTATCTATAAAGAATAATATATCGCGAGTCTCGCCTTCCGGAGCCAGGTCGCGGAACGATTCGGCGATGGTCAGTCCCGAGAGGGCGACCGACGAACGTGCTCCCGGCGGTTCGTTCATCTGTCCGAACACCAGTGTCGCCTGCGATTTAGCCAGTTCTTCGTGGTCTATCTTCGACAGGTCCCAATGACCGGCTTCCATACTTTCCTTAAATTCTTTACCGTAACGGATTACATTCGACTGTATCATTTCGCGCAACAGGTCGTTACCTTCACGGGTACGTTCACCCACGCCGGCGAAAACAGAAAAACCGTTATTCTTTTTGGCAATGTTATTGATCAGTTCCATGATAAGAACCGTCTTTCCGACTCCGGCGCCACCGAACAACCCGATTTTACCTCCTTTGGAATAGGGTTCCAGCAGGTCGATCACCTTGATACCGGTGTAGAGCACCTCTTTGCTGGTTGTCAGATCTTCAAACTTCGGCGGCTCACGATGGATAGGGAGAGCTCCTTTTTTATCCAGCATTTTCATCCCGTCGATCGGATCGCCTGTCACGTTCATCAAACGCCCCTTTACCTGATCGCCGACCGGCATGGTAATGGGCGAACCGCATGATACGGCTTCCATTCCTCGTTGCAGTCCGTCTGTCGTATCCATAGCGACTGTACGGACTGTGTTTTCCCCAATGTGCTGCTGAACTTCCACGATCAGTATTTTCCCATTAGGACGGGTTATCTCCATGGCGTCATGAATACGTGGTAGCACTATTTTCTCTTCTTTTTCATTATCGAAGTGAATATCCACGACTGGACCGATAACCTGCGAAACATAACCTTTTGTTTCTCCCATACAATTCTTTTTAAACCTCGTCAATATATTTTTTCAACCGTGCAATATTACGAAAACAACCTGTCG
Organism: Parabacteroides sp. AF17-3; assembly: GCF_003635445.1. Classification (NCBI taxonomy): domain Bacteria; kingdom Pseudomonadati; phylum Bacteroidota; class Bacteroidia; order Bacteroidales; family Tannerellaceae; genus Parabacteroides; species Parabacteroides sp. AF17-3. The sequence goes on from NZ_QTMM01000009.1 coordinate 61,330, forward strand.
GAAACCGGAACATATTACTTTTTTGGCTTTTTTGCATTTAGTTAAACTTTAAACTAATTTTGTAGTCATTCCGAAATGAACCAATTGTTTTGCGATATGGAACAATTTGAGGAAAAATTACGCTGTTTTTTGAAGAATAAGGGTTGGCATTTTGTGTGCGGAGTGGTTTGGGGGATGGTGGTATGATCTGTTAAATTATATTACCAGAAGTAGTATTTTAAATTATCAGGTATAGTAATTGATATTATTTGTACTTTTGCCACCGGATTATGGTGTAACGGTCTGGCTTCCGCCGGCCGTTAGTAATAGGGAATCCGGTGCAAATCCGGAACTGTACCCGTAGCTGTAAGTTCTGTAACCCCGGCAAATCTTGTTGCCACTGAGGATTTTAGGATCCTTGGGAAGGCGGCCGATCATGGGAGAACAAGTCAGAAAACCTGCCATTATTCTGTAATATGCAATACCTCGGGTAAAGGTGTTGATAGACCTGAGTATATATAGCTTAAACCAAATATAATTGGATATATAAGCAATATCTGTCAGTATTAATCAATGCTCAATAAAGCAATACAGAGTTTATAGTCATTATTGAGATCGGAATTAGGAAAAATTTGTTCAGATCTAATAATTACCGTGTTGCTAACAGTTGAGTAAAAAATATCTTGTAAAAGGTATATATTATTACATGAGATTTCGTTTGTTTTTTTATTATTTATGTAAATTATTATATTATGAAGAAGAAAACTGTTTTATTTTTGCTTGCATTAGTTTTTATTTCTTGTAATAAAGAGGACGATCAAAGGGAATATCCTGAAAGTGATAGTGAAAAAGGAATTGTTTTAAAAGAGCGAGATCCTGATTATCCTTGGGTACCAATAGAGAATACTAAGTCGCACTCTCAATTTTCTCCCCGGTTGTTAGTAACATTTGATAAATGTCTGGGAAGAGCATATAAAGATGATTTTTTTCCTGTAGGTACAATAGAAAATGTAACTTATTCAGTAGTTGATATTGAAAAATTATCCAAAGATAAACCAAGTTATTTTTTAACTAAAAATCTTAATGAAGGTATTGCTAATAGCTTTGCTTATTCAGATTTTCAAAGGTATACAGAGAAATCTAGTATGAGTAAAAAAATCAATGGGGGATTTTCTTTAAATTTAGGTTTATTTTCTATCGGGGCAAAAAGAAAAATGAGTAGAATATTTACTAATTCAACTCTTAATGAAGAAAATAGAGTTTTTGGAGAGTTGGATGTTATTTATAAAAGATCTCAGTATGTAATGCAAATGAGCTCACGTATTAGGAAAGAAATTATTTTGAATTATTTATCAAGTGATTTTAAAGATGAGTTATATGGAACAACTCCAACTGAGCTATTTTACAATTATGGTGGATTTGTGTTGTCCGATTTTATAACAGGAGGACGTGCCTCAGTTGTATACACGGGGTTGCATAAGAAAAATATATCTGAAGAAACAAACGAAAAGGATATGAATACAGATATAAATGCTTCTTATGGTTTTAAAATGAAAAACGGTTCTGAGGTGTCCGGCGAATTAGGCCTTGGTAAAAGTTATTCAAATGGTTCAACTAGTTCTAATGAATTGACATCAATGATGGTTTCTGTTAAAACAATAGGAGGTGGTGCTGAATTTGCTAGTTTTACCCCTCCTAAGAATATAAATGATTTAAATGTTAATCTTTCTAATTGGTTGAGTACTTTAAATAATGAAGATAAACATAGTATTGTTGACATTTCGGAGAATGGACTTATCCCACTAGCTGATTTTGTTATGGAAGAAAATCTGAAAAAAGGTTTATTAGATTGTTATAAATCAGAAATAACAGCTTTTCCCACACTGCAAGAACCATATATAAATATACGTTTGACTTATATTTCAGGTCAAATAGGGGTTTTTCAGACTAGTTTAATAACACGTTTTAATGATGATGTTATTATTAAGTCAAAATATTTATATATGGGACAAGCCAATGAGTATATTCAAAGTGAAATAGCACGAGTAAGTAATATTTATGGTTTGAAGATAGTGAGTGATAATACTCCTTTTAAATATAAAATTAGTGTGTATTGTGATGGCCTGGATGAAACAAAAATGGTTAAATATATTGATTCTATTAATAATACTATTTATCTGCTTTGTTCAGAGGGAAAGAATAAATATGGATATTCGATACATGCAGATAAACTATTAGATGATTATGCCATAAGGGATTTTGTAAATCGTTTATCTCCAACAAATATTGATCCATTGGATTTGTTTAATTATACAATTATTGCCTTATGAACAACGATTCATAAGGCAATATATAAATACTTACAATATAGGACGTGAACATAGTAAATTTATTGTAAGTATTATATATTGATAATTGCTTTTTTATTTGTTTTTAATTCTAATTTTTTAGAATATGAAGGTGGAAATATGGTTGATTTAATGTCTGAACATGAAGTATTTATTTTATTAATTAGTTAAAGTGTATTGGCATGTTTAATATAAACTTTTTAATGATTTTTATTGTGGAATTGTTTATATCTACATATACGTTTTCACAGCAGATAGATACAACGACTTATTTCCAACTATCTGAAATAGAAGTAATAGGGAATATCTCTCCCTCTATTGTTCGTGAAGCCACCCCTTTGCAGGTGATGGATCGTGTAGACATCGAACGGTTGGGAGTACAAAATCTCTCGGAAGTCGTCAAACATTTCTCTGGGGTGACCGTCAAGGATTATGGTGGAATAGGAGGGTTGAAAACCGTTTCCGTTCGAAGCTTGGGAGCACAACATACCGCTGTCAGTTATGACGGAGTAACAATTACCGATGCCCAAAGTGGTCAGGTAGATATCAGCCGCTTCTCGCTGGATAATGTAGAAATGGTTTCCTTATCCATTGGCCAGACTGATGATATCTTCCAGACGGCACGTATGTGTGCATCGGCTGGTGCGTTGAGTATCAAATCATTGCGCCCGGATTTTCTTACAAAACCGTTTCGTCTGAATGCTCAGGTAAAGACCGGCTCTTTCGGTATGGTGAATCCTTATATACTTTACGAACAAAAGCTGGGAAAGAAATGGGGCGCTTCTTTGAATGGAGATTATTTGAGGGCGGACGGGAATTATCCTTTTACACTGACGAATGTGTCGCAAGTAGAAAACTTGAAGCGACACAATAGCGATATCGAATCCTGGCGTACGGAATTAAACCTTTGGGGAGATTTGGGACGTGGAGGAAATTTATCTGTAAAAGGATATTATTTTGATTCCGAGCGAGGATTACCAGGTTCTGTCGTTTTATACAATGATTATGCCGGTCAACGATTATGGGATAAGAATGCTTTTATCCAAGCTCATTATAAAAATCAATTAAGTAAGAAATTCGCATTGCAAGCTCAGGTTAAATTTAATTATGCCTGGAACCGCTTCAAAGATGTGAACAATAAATATGAAAATGGAGTACAGATCGATAATTACACGCAGCGGGAGTATTATGCTTCGGTAGCCGGACTGTATACACTGTCCGATCGTCTCTCTTTTTCGCTTATAGAAGATTTTTTTGTAAATACATTAGATAACACCTTGCCCGAATGCCCATTCCCTACCCGTAATACCTCTTTAACTTATCTGGCAGGACAGTATAAAGATAACCGGTTGACAGTGACAGCAAGTGTTTTAGGTACTTATATGACGGAAAACGTGGAATCCGGTGATCGTCCGGCCGACCGTAAGCGGTTATCTCCAGCTGTGAGTGCATCCTGGCGTATTCTGCCGGAAGAAAATCTGCGTGTCCGTGTTTCCTATAAAGATATATTCCGTGTTCCTACTTTTAATGATCTGTACTATCTGCGAATGGGAAATACAAATCTAAAACCGGAAAAGGCAACGCAATACAATTTAGGGCTGACCTGGAGCGGAAATTTTTCTGTTTTTCGTTTCCTGAGTCTTTCTGCTGATGGGTATTACAACCAGGTAGACGATAAGATCGTAGCCATGCCTACTATGTTTGTATGGAAGATGATGAACATGGGAAAAGTCTCTATCGGAGGGGCAGATGTCAATCTTCTGGCAGAGATTCCATTGTTTGAAAAAATAGAGGCACAAATTCAAGCCAATTATACGTTCCAAAAAGCAATAGATATAACAAAGGAGACGGCAAAGAACTATCGTCACCAGATCCCCTATACTCCTAAACATTCGGGTATGATTGCTTTGTCTTTACAAACTCCCTGGGTGAATGCCGGTTATTCGGTAACAATAGTGGGTGACAGGTATGCTTTGCCTCAAAATATTGAAGATAACCGGATTGACAGATACACTGAACATACGATTTCATTGAATCGCGAGCTTCAAGTCAGGAATTGTAAGTTTCGTTTGCAGGGAGAGATTGTGAACCTGACAAATAAAATGTACGATGTCATACAATATTATCCCATGCCGGGGCGGTCATGGAGAATAACTCTGAGTATAAATTATTAATATTAAAAACTAGAAGAAAGATGAAAACAAGAAATTATCTTTTTCTGTCTGCACTATGTGCACTGATGTCTTTTTCTTTCGTCGCTTGTGATGACGACGATGATAACAAACAAGAAGGAGTCCCTACCGGTGTTGTAACCGATGTGAAATTTACCGATATCGATAAAAATGCATCAAAGATCGGGGGTATGCTTAGTTGGACAGCTCCAACTTCTGTGGAAGATATTACAAAGTATGTACTTTATCTTTCTTCTGATGGTAATGGTAAAGATACGAAACTGGGAGAAACGGCAGTTGGAACAAACAGCTTCACAATCCCTGATGATACGGATTTCGCTTCTTATATTCTTGTAATTGCAGCTAATGCTAAAGGCGAGTCGAACACTATTGCTAAAGTACAAGTGACTGATTTCACTGAAGAACCTGTACCTGTTTTACCGGGAGTCTATTTCATGAACTCAGGAAAATGGCAATCCAATAACGCTACGTTAGATTATTATGATCCTAATACAAAAGAACTGAAAACAAAAGTATTTGCATCTGTCAACGGCCGTGGATTAGGTGATACAGCCAATGATATTATAGTTTATGGCTCTAAAATGTACATAGCCGTAAGTGAGTCTAATAGAATTGAGATTACAGATGCTACTGCTAAGTCATTGAAAACAATTTCACCGAAAGATGATAGCGGACAGCCTCAGTCTCCCCGTTATCTGACTGCTTATGAAGGGAAAGTATATGTAACGCTGTTTGACGGTCATCTGGCAGAGATCGATACAACTTCAATGGAGATCACAAAGAAAACGAAAGTAGGTCCTAATCCTTATCAGGTTCGCGAGGTTGGTGGTAAATTATATGTTGCTAACTCCGGTGGATATAATCCTGTAAAGGACTCTACTTTATCGGTTGTCGACCCGGTTTCTTTCACTGAAGAAAAAAAGATCGTTGTAGGTTTAAACCCGATGTATATGAATGCTGACAGTGACGGGGAACTCTATGTGGTATGTGGTGGTAATTTTGCAGATGTGAAGGCTTCCCTTCGACGTGTTGATTTGAAGGCTGAAACATCAACTTCTCTTTATACAAACGATAATATTATGATGGGAATGGCTGCTGATAAACTATATGTCATCCAATCTGAAAATGATGCAAACTGGTTGCCTATCAATACACAGTTCGTTTCTTATGATGCGAAGAGCGATACGGAAACTTCAAAGAATTTTATTACCGACGGAACAGTTGTGGATGGTGCTTATAGCCTGAATGTAAATCCGGCTACCGGTGATATTTATATCGGTACTTCTGATTATGTAAGTACCGGCGATATGTTTATCTTCTCGGCTGAGGGTAAAAAGATTAATCAGCTGGAAGTGTCCGGTCTTAACCCTATGGGGGTTGGCTTTCTTAAATAAGAAAAGAAAGTAAAGGTATATGAAACTTTATAAAGTTTTAATAGGTTTGATGCTTTGCCTCACATTCGGTTGTAATGTGAAGCAAAGTTCATCTGACCGTCAATCCCTCTCTTCCGACACTATTCATTACGCCCAAGGTTTTACGATCCAATATTTCGACGACTACACTTCCGTCGAAGTTCGTGACCCTTGGGACAGTACCCGTATCCTGCAGCGGTATCTTTTGGTAGACCGTGAGCAGTCGGTACCGGGTAATCTGCCGAAAGGAACAGTGGTGCGAACACCTATCCATAATATAGTTGTCTATACCTCCGTGCATGCCGCTATTATCGATCAGTTGAATGAAGCGGATAAGGTGATCGGCGTATGTGAACCCCGGTATATGGATACGCCTTCCATTCAAGAGGGTTTGCGTGCCGGAAAGATTGCCGATCTGGGAGAGGCGACAGCGCCGAATATTGAAAAGATTATAGATATAGAGGCAGAGATCATTATAGCTTCTCCTTTTCAGAATGCAGGATACGGACCTGCCGAGAAACTGGGTATTCCTATCATTGAGGCCGCCGATTACATGGAGTCGTTGCCATTGGGACGGACCGAATGGATACGTTTCTATGGCTTGTTATTCGGTAAGGAAGCGATGGCGGATTCAATCTTCCGGGAAACGGAAGACCGATATCTGGAACTGAAAGAGCTGGCGAAGACAGTCACTGACCGTCCGACCGTCATTTCTGAAAAGAAATTCGGTTCTTCCTGGTATATGCCGGCAGGTGATAGCTATGTCGCCCATCTCTACAACGATGCCGGAGCCGATTATATCTTCAAAGACCTTCCCGGAGCGGGCAGTACCCCTTTGGCTTTTGAAACCGTACTCGACAAGGCGATCCATGCCGATATGTGGCTGATCAAATATAATCAGGCAAACGACATGACCTACAAGGACCTTCGTACCGAGTATACGCCCTATGAAAACTTTGAAGCCTTTAAGAACCGCCGGATTTATACCTGTAATACGGGAATAGTACCCTATTATGAGGAATTTCCGATACATCCCGATTATCTCCTGAAAGACCTTGTATGGGTATTCCATCCGGAGTTATTGCCAGGTTATACGCCCCGGTATTATCGGAAGATGGAGTAATCCTACTAATTATTAAGACTAACCTATGGACTAACTAATTCAAAGGTTACGACTCAGTGTTTTCAGGGTGTACACCGTAGTTGATTATGGTGTACAGGATAACTAGCCAAGGTGTACAGGGTAATCCACTACCCTGTACACCCTGATAGTAGTGGGTAAGGACTTTCGTTCTAGTGAGTAAGGAGTTTCGACTTAATAAGTGGTAGCCTTCCTTTTAGTCGGAGGGAGGGTAGGGGATAATAAAACAAAATCCCCGGCTCAGAGATTGAGGCCGGGGATTTTCTGTAGTTTGGCATTTGAATTATAGGGAGTTGTTATTTTGGTCCGTTATGCGTAACCGTTCAGCATTCCGTAGAAATACATCGGTTTCAACATGTAAACTTTTAGTAACCAGGCCGCCCATTGTTCTTTGGATGTGTCCAGCATGCTGAACGGGAACGAGTGAACCGGCTTTTTATCATAATCGAACTCGCACAATAGTACGTGTCCATAGTCTGTTACGATCGGGCAGGCAGCATATCCGTTGTATTTCTCAACAGGTTCTTTGCCTTCCATCAACGAGATCAGGTTTTTGGCAGCGATCGGTACCTGCATGCGTACTGCCGCAGATGTTTTACTGGTCGGTATCCCGGCAACATCTCCCAGGGAGACGATGTTCGGATAAGTTTTGTGAACCAGTGTCGCTTTATCAACCATCACCCAGGCATCGGCAGCCAGCTTGCCTTCCGTCCATCCCAGACCGGCCTCGCGAACGAAATCGGGAGCCGACATAGGCGGAGTGAAATGAAGGAAATCGTAATCTTCCACGAATGGAGTATATACTTTCTCTTCTCCGACTGTTTCAACCTTTTCAAAATGTACCTGTTTGGCTGCCGTATCGACACCTTTCACGCGAACATTGAGATTGATGGGAATATTACGTTCCTTGTAAATCTCCAGCAAGCGGGGCGTGTAAAACGGAATATCGTACAGCTCTTTCGCTGCTGTGAAGTAATCCAGTTTCAAATTGTCCCGTGTGCCTTGTTTGCGGCTGTAATCTTCTGTCAGCAAACAAATCTTTTTCGGTGCCCCGCCACATTTGTGCTTTGTGTATGTATCTGTGTAGATACCACGTCCGCCTGTCTTTGCGAATTCCTGAAGCGCTTTCCAGGTTTTTTGTGCACCTTCGTAATCATATATACAGTGAGCATTTCCTGCTCCTAATGTATCGTGTGTAATCCCTTCCACCTTTTCCCAGTTAATCTGTATGCCTGGTGTCAGGACCAAAAAGTCATAAGCGACTTTTCCATTGTTGTTCGTTGTTACCAAGTTCATGACCGGGTCAACGGCGGCAACAGAATCTTTAATCCATTTTACGCCATCGGGAATGCAATCTTCCTGCTTCTTCCATACGTCGTCCGGTTTATAAACACCGGAGGCGATCAATGTAAAGCCGGGTTGGTAGAACTGTCGGTCGCTGGGGTCTATCAATGTAATGTCCGGACTATCCAACCAGTGCATCAAACGTGCAGCCATACTAATTCCGGCAGCCCCTCCACCGATTATCAGGATTTTTCCTTTTGCATTGCTAGAGAATGCATGAGCTTTTTGTGTACCCACAGCAGTTATAACTCCTGCTGCTGTTAATATTTTGAGGAAATGGCGGCGACTGATACCCTGCCTTTCCAACTCTTCCAGTTGTTCTTCCAAATCGTGCTTCATCATGTCTATAGAAATTAAGATTCAATTGCACTGGCAAAGGAAACACATTTAGAAACATGATGCTTAAAAAGTACTACTACACTACTTGCGCAAATGTTTTGTGTGAGAGGAAATACTACATCAAGCCTTTCTCATACCTACTACATCAATGTGTAATTAATTGTATAATAGAGGTTTGGTGAAATACTGATTCTAGAAAATACTTTTTAGAAATTCATGAGGAAATCAATGAGATTCGTGTCGCTGTCGAGTGACAGGCGCTTTCTTAACCGATACCGTCGTAATTCTATCGCACGGACTGATACGTTTAACAGTGATGCGATTTCTTTGGTGGAAAGATTCATGCGGAGTAGGCAACAGATACGTAAGTCGCCGGTGGTAATGTCGGAGTATTGTTGGCGTAACCGGTCAATGAAATTCTGATGGGCGCTGTTGAAATGCGTCTCAAACAACAACCAGTCCGCCTGGTCGTTCAACGATTCTTCCATCAGGTTTTTCATCCGGGTATACAGTTTGTTCGGATACCGGTCGCCCAATGTCTCTTTCTGTTGTTCCAGTTCGTCAAGTAGTTTCTGTACCGCCTGGTTCCTTTTTACCAGGGCGGAGGTTTGCAGGGTCAGTTCGTTATTCTTGTTTTGCAGTTCGGCTTCCAGCATCCGGCTTTTCATCTGCTGGATTTTCTGTTCTTCCGCCTGCCTTTTTGCATCCAGCTTGCTCTTTTCTTCCCGTTGCAGGTTTTTCAGATGGTAGCTGAGTGTGTATTTGCCTATTACGGCAATCGCGATGATATAGATCAGCCACGCCCATATCGTGTTGTACCAGGCCGGGCGGACGGTGATCGGAATGGCGATTTCAAGGTACGGCCCTTTTACTACATATTTGCGGATCTTGAGTACATATTTGCCTTCCGGAAGTTGCAGGAAAGAGATCTCCCCGCCTTTTTGCCAGGGCGACCAGTTTGAAGAAACACCTTCTATCATATAACTGATCTGATGGTTCGGGGTAAAGATCGTGCTTCCTACATAGACGGAAAGTTCCTGGAAATTATGGGGGAGGGTGATCTTTTCCGAATTGACCGGCAGGTTGTGTACGCCATGTTTGTCGATATATTTTATTTCGGATATTTGCAGGGGCGTGGCAGGGCCGAGGCTTCCCTCTATCAGGTCGCGTATATTGACCAGCAAGGCTCCCTGCATGGCTGAGATCAGGTGAAGCGTGTCATTCAAAGGATATATCCTCCGGTCTCTGCTCACCATATTCATATTGTAGTTATTGAGCAGAATACGGCATTTCAGTGTCCCTTTCCCGTTATCGTTATGGAACAGGCCGGCTTCGTTTTTGGCACAAAGCCAATAGGTGTTGTCACCGATAGGATAGATCTGTTCTGCATGGGCAAACTCTCCCAATGATTCGGTGTCGTAGAATACATTGCTGACACGGAGCGAGTCGTACACACTGTTCTGTGGCAGGAGGTGGAATGTCTCTTTCTTTATATCGACCGGTTCAAAATGATCTCCGGCGTCTAATGTCCTTTTGAAATATCCGATATTTGTCTGGATATATAATGTGTCGTTGAAGAGCGTAGCATTTTTCAGTTTTCCTATCTGGCTTCGTTTCCCCAGCAAAATGATCGAAGGGTCGAAAGTGATCTGTGAGATGCCATTGTCGAAAGCCAGCCATATCTGTTGCGCATCCTGGATGCAGATGGCGCGCACGATATTGTCGGGTAATGACTGGTCGTGGGTTGACAGGTGGCGCAGGATAGTCCCTTCCGGGCTTGTTATATATAATCCGTTGTTGGTGGTGCCGATAAAATACAGGTCGTTTATAGTTGTAAAGACAGAGGGTTGTGCATGCAGTATCTCGTCGGGCAGGATGAACGGGATAGAAGCGGGCGGTTCTTTAAACTTGACTTCTGCCGGTATCGTGGAGAGTTTATGGTAACGCATAACTCCTAAATGGTCGAGGGTCCATCCTCCGAAAGAACCTTCGCTGATGGTATAGATCGTGTCGTTGAGGAATGTAACGCCGTTTATAACCGATTTATCGGGTGTCTCATAATGCTTCCATGTGTTTCCGTCAAATGTGAGCAGTCCGGAATTATTGGCTACATAGAGCACGCCGTCGGAGGCTACCGACAGTCCCCAGTTTTGACAACTGGCTTTATAATCATCTACTGAGAAGTTTTTTACGAATAAATTAGGGACGACTACCGATGCATGCGCGACCAGGAATGTCACCATGAATGTCAGGAATAATAACGGTAGTCTGTGCATGGGCATGATTTAAAATTAAACAGGTAGAGACAAGGTAATACCCTGTCTCTACGTATTATGGTCACAAATATAATAAAAATATTTGCTTATTTGTAATCTTGCCAGTCTTTGATTTGGATATCTTTTACATCCATCGTGCAGAATGCTTCGATAAATGCGCTAGCCAGACGAGCGTTGGTGATCAATGGAATGTTATGATCGATCGCAGCACGACGGATCTTGTAACCGTTGGTCAGCTCGCGTTTGCTATGATCTTTCGGGATGTTTACAACCAATTCGAATACGTGGTTGCTGAACATATCCATGATATTCAGGTCGCCCTGTTCATCCGGCCAGCATACGGCAGTCGCTTCGATTCCGTTCTCATTCAGGAACTTGGCGGTTCCGGCAGTACCATAGATCTTGTATCCCTTTGTGCTCAGCAGGCGGCAGGGTTCCAGCAAATCTACTTTGCTCTTGGCTGCTCCCGAAGAAACCAGGATATTCTTTTTAGGAATGTTGTTGCCAACAGCGATCATGGCAGACAGCAATGCTTCGTTGAAGTCGTCGCCGATACAACCTACTTCACCGGTCGAGCTCATATCCACACCCAGTACCGGGTCGGCTTTATGCAGACGGGCGAATGAGAACTGAGATGCTTTTACACCGATCCAGTCGATATCGAAAGCGCTCTTGTCCGGTTTGGTATAAGGAGCATCCAGCATGATGCGTGTAGCCGTTTCGATGAAGTTGCGTTTCAGCACTTTGGATACGAACGGGAAGCTACGTGATGCACGCAGGTTACATTCGATTACCTTCACGTCGTTGTTCTTAGCCAGGAACTGGATATTGAACGGACCGCTGATGTTCAGCTCTTTGGCGATCATTTTGCTCACCTTCTTGATGCGGCGTGCTGTTTCGAAATAGATTTTCTGGGCCGGGAATACCAGTGTAGCGTCACCTGAGTGAACACCGGCAAACTCGATATGTTCGGAGATTGCATATTCAACCACTTCGCCGTTCATGGCTACAGCGTCGAATTCAACTTCTTTCGCTCCTTGCAGGAATTCGGATACGACAACCGGATATTCTTTGGATACCTTGGCGGCCAGATCCAGGAATTCGATCATCTGTTCCTTGTTGTGGCAAACGTTCATCGCAGCTCCTGAAAGTACATATGACGGACGGATCAGGATCGGGAATCCTACCTTTTCGATAAATCCGTCGATCTCTTCCATACTGGTCAGCTCTGCCCAACGCGGCTGGTCGATGCCCAGTGTATCCAGCATCGCGGAGAATTTGTGACGGTTCTCAGCGCGGTCGATCGACAGCGGAGAAGTACCCAGCACCGGAACATTCTGGCGATACAGTTTCATTGCCAGGTTGTTCGGAATCTGACCTCCCACGGATACGATTACCCCCTTCGGCATTTCCAGGTCCATTACATCGAGTACACGTTCGAAAGAAAGTTCGTCGAAATACAGACGGTCACACATATCGTAGTCGGTAGAAACCGTTTCCGGGTTATAGTTGATCATGATCGACTTATAACCCAACTTGCGGGCTGTCTGGGCTGCATTGACCGAACACCAGTCGAATTCTACGGAAGAACCGATGCGATAAGCACCTGAACCCAGGATAACCACGCTCTTGTCGTTCTTGTAGTAAGGAATATCATGTTCGCTGCCATCGTATGTCATGTACAGGTAGTTCGTCAGTTCCGGATGTTCGGAAGCGATTGTGTTGATACGTTTTACGCTCGGCAGAACGCCCAGTTTCTTACGCAGGTTACGTACACGGATGTTTTCTTTTTCCATGTTTCCTTCCGGATTTTCAACGTAACGGGCGATCTGGAAGTCAGAGAAACCTAAACGTTTCGCTTCTTTCAGTACATCTTCGGGCAGATCTTCGATCTTATTGTATTGAGACAATACTTTCGCATAATCTACGATATTTTTCAAACCGTTCAGGAACCACGGAGTGATCTTTGACAGTTCGTGGATACGTTCTACGGTATACCCTTCTTCCAGCGCTTTTGCTACGGCGAAGATACGCAGGTCGGTCGGGTTTGCCAAGGCGTCGTCCAGGTTGTCGAATTCCAGGTCGTTGTTTCCTACGAAACCGTGCATGCCCTGTCCGATCATACGCAGACCTTTCTGCATGATCTCTTCGAAGCTCTTACCGATCGACATGATTTCACCTACAGATTTCATGCTTGAACCGATCAGGCGGCTTACGCCAACGAACTTAGTCAAGTCCCAACGCGGGATCTTCACGATCATATAATCAACTTCCGGAGCTTTGTATGCCGAGTTCGGAGTACCCATTTCGCCGATTTGATCGAGGCTGTAACCCAATGCAAGTTTAGCGGCAACGAAAGCCAGAGGATAACCGCTTGCTTTAGATGCCAGGGCGGAAGAACGGCTCAGACGAGCATTCACTTCGATCACACGGTAGTCGCAAGTATCTGAATTGAATGCGTACTGGATGTTACATTCACCTACGATACCCAGGTGGCGGATCGTCTTGGTAGACAGTTCTTTCAGCAGATCCAGCTCCTTGTCGGTCAGTGAGCAAGTAGGGGCAACCACAATACTTTCACCGGTATGTACACCCAGCGGGTCGACGTTTTCCATGCTTACAACCGTGAAGCAATGATCGTTTTTATCGCGGATTACTTCGAATTCAATTTCTTTCCAGCCTTTCAGCGATTCTTCCACCAGGATCTGTGAAGAATAAGCGAAAGCGCTTTCTGCCAGTGTGCGCAGTTCTGCTTCATCCTTGCAGATACCGCTACCCATACCGCCCAGTGCATAGGCAGAACGGATCATTACCGGGAAACCGATCTTGTAAGCAGCTTTCACTGCATCTTCCATCGTTTCAACAGCCTGGCTGATCGGAGTTTTTACGTCGATTTCATTCAGTTTCTTTACAAACAGGTCGCGGTCTTCTGTGTACATGATAGCTTCAACAGAAGTTCCCAGTACCTTTACGCCATATTTGGCAAGTGTGCCGCTGGTGTATAACTGAGTACCGCAGTTCAGGGCAGTCTGGCCACCAAAAGCCAGCAGGATTCCGTCCGGTTGTTCTTTTTTGATTACTTCTTCAACAAAATACGGAGTGATAGGCAGGAAATACACCTTGTCTGCTACCCCTTCCGATGTTTGGATAGTTGCAATGTTCGGATTCAGCAAAACGGTACTGATACCTTCTTCTTTCAGTGCCTTCAATGCTTGTGAACCGGAATAGTCAAACTCTCCGGCCTGTCCGATCTTCAGGGCACCCGAGCCCAGAACAATCACCTTTTTGATTCCAATCTTCGACATAGTAATTGGGTTGTTTTGTTTATTAATATATTATAGAATGTTATATCTTATTTAATCGCCACTTGCGGGACACAAAAAAAATGCGTTAGTAAAAATAACCAACGCATCTTATATAAAGAAATTATTATCCCGTAAATTAAAGAAATGAGCTTCGATATCCGGTGTTGAACCGGAAATAAACATCGGATTACAAGTATGTATCTTATTCGTCATGAAACTCTTCCTTCCAAAATTTCGGCAAAGATAGGGGATATAATTTAAATGTGCAATAAAAACAAAGGGATTGTTCTATTTACTGTTTGCCATTTGTTGTAAAAGAAGTTGATAGACTTCTTCTTTCATCTGCCTGGCGGGCTTGAAGCAGGTGTCCGGCTGTTTGGTCAACACGGAATGGGCGGCTAGCCTGAGCTTGTCCGGGTGGTAGTAGTTTGTTTCCGCATATAATTTGGTTAGCAGATAATAAGTATCTATCTGTTCCGGAAGAATATGCAGGCATTGCAGTAAATATTTCTCAGCCAGCTTATAAAGTCCGAGTTGCTGGTGGCTTTGGGCAAGGATATAGTAGAATTCGGGATCAGCACTTAACCGGATGGCCCGACGACTCCAGATGATGGCATTCGAATACTGTCCGGATTGTTGCAGGCACCGGGCGCCTTCCAGCAGGAACTCGGTCCGGTGGGAGAGGCGCGGGTACAAGCTCATATATCCTTGTGCGGCAACCTTCTGTTCCTCCTTTTCTACCAGGATCCGCAAAGTTTTCCATTCTTTGTACGGTTCGTAATAACTTCGTTGTCCGAAAAACAGGATACAGGCGACTAAGGCAGCGAATGTCCCGATGTAAGGAAAACTTTTCACAGACGGTTTCTGTTGTTTTTCCGCCCGGGTGACACACATTGCAGAGAAGAAAATAAGCAGAACCCAGAATGACGGTAGTTGCAGCGGATAGGAATACATGGAGAAGAAAAGTAACGAAAGGATACCTCCCGTAGCCCCGACCTGTTTGTTTTTCAGCCCGTAATAGAGGCAGAAGGCGATCCATAACGCAAAGAGAAGCAGTCCGGCGATACCGAATTCGAGTCCTATCTGCAAATAATCGTTGAAGGCGAAAGGGGGGCAAGTCGCAGCCATCCGTTCCGTATCGGAGGCCTTCGTCGATGCGAGGTAGTCGGCCTGTGTCTGGGCGAATGAGACGGGGAAACCTCCCAGACCAGTGCCGGTGACAGGCTTGTTCAGTATGGCCTGGGTCGTTACGTTCCACATCAGCATCCTGTTGGCAGATTTCTCGGTATTGAAAACACTGCCCAATGTCGGCAATCCGGAAATAACGATAAATAAGACAATGCAGCTGACGATCACTGTCTTATTATGCTTTATAACCCTTTTCTTCAATAACTGCCACCCTGATTTCCGGAGATAGAAGACCCAGCAGCATGAGATTCCGGCTGCCAGCCACGCCGAATGGCTTTTCCCGCCGGGAAGTCCTATCAGGATGAGTATGAGCGTGAATGCCGACAGGTAGAATAGCATCGTCCTTGTTTCCCACCAGGCCAGTTTGTCGCAATCGCGAAACCGTAAAGCCAGGTTCAGGCATACGGGGAGTACGATTGCCAGATAACCGGAGAAGGGGCCGGGGCTGAAAATAAGTCCGTCACCTTTGAGTAGCGGATGGTTTGTCGATGCTCCCCCGTACAGTTGCCCCATTCCCCAGGCCGCTTCGAAGATACCTGTACATATAATAATGGACAGGAAGAAAAGCCTGAGTTCCGGGTGGGCTTGCAACGTGGCTCGCAGCATAAACCATAAGGTCGTAATTTGTCCGACGAAAAGAAGTCTTTCCGGTTCCGGGTTCAGCTCATAGTTGTAATTTAGCAAGGCCAGACCGGCAAAAAGTAATAAAAGTCCGTCGGGTAATGAGAAGGTAAAATTGCTTTTTTTCACTGTGGCTTCCATAAACAATACACTGAATGCAAGTAATAAAATAGAGAAATGAAACCAGAATACTTTACCTGTGATGGTTCCTTCAGCAATTTCGGGGTTTGCAGCAAATACAATGCACAAAAGTAACGCTCCGCTCGTAGAGAGGGATAATAGTCGTAGATACTTAAATAAAACTTTCATCTTTAAATTATTTTTAGGGTGATATCGGACTTTCAACTTCTGCAACTTTTCTGCTCCTGCATAAAACATTTAAGACGTAAGAAGGGTTTGGATAATTAACAAATCGTCCAAGAATATCACAAAATTAGGAAAGAAAAACAGTTATTGGCGGTTAAGTATTAATAAGGTGATTATTTCTTCAAAGTAAAAATAGGCAGGTATATGAAGATACCGAGGATCGACATGGTCAATCCGCCGATGGTCCCGGCTGCCAGCGGAAACCAGAAGGCTTCTTTATCGGGACCTAACATGAACGGAATAAATCCGAGTATGGTAGAGATCACGGTCAGGAAGATCGGTGTGATCTTGGCATTCCATGCTTTCAGGTAAAGGCGCCAGGCAGGCATTTTGGGCCTGGCTTCGCGAAGTTGGTTATATTCGTTTAATATATAGATACTTGCATTTACCGTGATACCGCATAGCAGGACAAACGACGCAAACCCTCCCTGGTCGAAATTCAGCTTGAACCAGTAGAATGTCAGGAACACCCCAATATAGGAGATAGGGATGACGAAGATAACAGCCAACGGTTGTTTCAGCGAATTGAACAGAATACTGGTCGTAAAGAAAATAATGGCAATGATCAGCAGTAATAACAGATACTGTTTATTGTCTTTGGTGTTCCAACTCCAGTAATTACTATCCGATTTGGCAGTGTATCCCATTGGTAACGACGCGTTGAATTCTTTCAGTTCACGTTCTTGTATCTTGCTCCCCTGATTGGATGCGCCAATATATTCATATTGAAGGCACAGGCGGTATTGCTGGTTCACCTTGGCTACTTTCTGCGGCATCTGCCCTTTTTCGACGGTGGCCAGCTCCGACAGTTTATAAGGTTTGCCCTTAATGCTCTGGGGGACGTATTGCATGCTCCAGACATCATAATCTTTTGACTGGCGCGAACTTAGTTTCAGCTTTTCCGTTTCATTGTCGACAACGATTGTACCGCTGTAGATATCTTTCCCGAACACCGGGTTGATGGAGGCGAACAGTTCGATCGGCAGGATATTTTCCTGTGCCATTCGTGCCTTGTCCAGATTGAAATAGAATTCCTGATAATCGTCTTTCCACCAGGAGAATTCGGAGTTGATCAGTACTTCCTTGATACGGCGGTAAGTAAGCAGTCTTGCTTTTAGCTGTTCCGCCCATTCATATAATTCGTCATAGTTATAGCCGAACATTTCAATACGGAACGAACCAGCTCCTTCCCGTACGTCGTTGCTGAAGCCCTGGTCCTGGAGCCCGTACACACCCCAGCTACCGCCGCCCAGTTCCAGCGCCTTGCTGATAATCTTGCTTTTCAGCGTATAAGGGAACCCGCTTCGCTCTGCCGCTTTGGTGAAATAAATACGTATGCCCGCCTGCCGCGCACTGTAAATGTTCGTCTGGAACTGGCGTATGTCCTTGAATGTGCTGAGGTAAGCCTCCATGCGTCCCATCAACTGATTCATCTGTTCCAGTGTAGTCCCGTTGGGAAGTGAGGCGGTGACCGACAGGACCGTTTCGTCGTTGCGGGTAAAATAACTGCCTTCATACACTTTTTGCACGAACAGGCGCAAGGTTCCTCCCAATGCTTTGTCCATTATCGGCTTGACTTTCTCCTTATAGGTCTCGCTTGAGACAATCTTGTTGTATTTTTCAATGAGCAGCGAGTCTGTAGCCGTATATACCTTGTCCTTGTCATCCATTTCTATTTTTTCAGGGAGCAGGAAGACCGGCAATCCGAAAGCCAGTAGCAACAGGAAACATGCGGTCTTTTTCCATCGGCAAAGGAAGCTGATCTGTGCATGGTAATATCTGTTGAAATAGACCGGGAACCGTTTGATTACCCTGTTGCCCCATTTCCGGAACCGGACGAACCGGCTGCTTTTAGCCCCAATTAATGAACGGACCTTTTTCTTGGCATGTTTCTTTTGTCCTAATCCTAACTTTTCGATCATAGCGGGAACGAAGAACAAGGCAATTGCCAGTGATACTGCCAGGTTGATGATCACTACGGCCGCAAAATCCTGTAGGTTCAACCGAATCTTTTCATCGAGGAAGAAAATGATGACAAGTGCACCGATAGTCGTCAATGTAGCCGTCAGGATGGAAAGGAAAGCCTTCCGGTTGTGGCGGTTACGTATATGGTCGGTCATTACGATCGTGTTATCTATCACCAGGCTTAACGAGATAGTGACACCGGCCAGTGAGTAAAGCTGCATTTCAAGTCCTGCCAGATAGAAGAAAATGACGGCAATACAAAGATTCACACTCAGGCTGACCACGATCAGGAACAGATAGCGCACATTCCGGGTGATCAGCAGGACGAACAATAAAAGAATCAGGATCGTAAGTCCCGTACGTACATATATTTTATCCAGTTCATTCTGGATAAACTCGGTCGCGTCATAACTGGTATGCACCTCATATCCCTGCGGTAATAACTGGCGGATATGCTCCATCTCTTCTTTCACCTGCTTGGCGAGTTCCAGCTGGTTGGCTGTCTCTTCCGCACGGATGGAGAGATAGATCGAGTTCAGTCCGTTGATACGGTAATAGCTTTGGGGAGCCTCTTCCTGGCGGGTGACTTTCAGCAACTGGTCCAGGCGTATCAGTTTCCCTTCTTTACTGGTGACGGTTATGTGGGAAGCCTCGAAACCCTCCCGTACATCTTCCGGTATCAGGGCGAGGCGAATCCATTCCTCCTGTTCGTTTGTATTGACATTGCCGGTTCCCAGGAATTCTTTGTTATAGTATTGAGCGATCGCATTCTGTATGTCATTGGTGGTAATGCCGAGCGACACGAGTTGCCGGCTGTCATACTCCAGTCGCCATTCCATCGGTGTGGCCCCGCGTACATCGATCCGGTAAATACCCGGGATACCGGCGAGGCGCGGTTTGATCTGGTCCTCCGCAAACCGTTGGATAAAGATCGGAGTAGCTGCCGCATTCAGCGTATAGGTCATGAACGGACCGGATTCCTTGTCGTCCGGGCGGCTCATCTCCAGTATCGGATAGCTTAATCCGTCGGGTAGGCTGGGCCATGTCTGGCGTACGATCGTGGAGGCTTCAAAACGGGCGGCATCGATATTGGTGTGTTTGTCCAGTTCCAGTGTCACATATCCCCAACCGTTTCCGGAAGTGGAGTTGATCTCCTTGATGCCCTTGATACGTGCCAGCATCGATTCCAGCCGCGAAGTGACCTCCATCTCGATTACACGTGCCGAGTTGCCGGGCATATTATAGCTGACGGTCAGCCGGGGCAATGTGCGTGAGGGAGACAGCTTGATCGGCAGGAGAGGGATGAAAGCCAGTCCTGTCAGCGCCACACAAAGGAAGGTGACGATGATCGTAAAGGATGATATCTTGGGAGATGTGCTCATTGAATCTGTTACTTATAGTCCGTGCGTAAAATCAAATTCCCGTGCCAGTGATATGCCGGTTTCAAAATCATGCAGTGTCAGTTTCCGTATTTTAAAATAACTCAGCCAGTAATTTTGCAGGGCGGAGATATAGTTGCGCTGTGCTTCCTGCTGGCGGTTCAGCGATAAGGTCAGGCTGTTGATGTCCGCCTTCCCGATCATAAACCGTTGCTTTGTCTCACTGTAAGCCATAACAGCCAGGTCGAGCGCCTCTTCTGCGCTTGAGATCAGGTTTTGCTGGATATTGAAGTCACCGACAGTCATGATCACGTCTTCCTCTACCGTCAGTTCCTCCTGGCGGGCGGAAATCTGTGTCACGTTCAGATTATTCTTGGCAATGTTATGTTTTCCTTTCCGTACGCCCCAGTCGACGAGAGGGATAGATACGGAAACGGATACCATATCTTGTTGCAGCGGGTCGCGATATGCGTCACTCAGTTTGGTCGCAACCTGGTTGAATCCTATGCTGGCGTTGATGGAGGCATTGAACATGGCCTCTTTTTTTGTCTTATCCACTTGCTGTTCGGCTTCAAGTACCTGTTGTTTGGTGTCAAGGAACTTCGGGTTGTTTTCGCGGGCAAGTGTCAAAGCTTCGTCAACAGAAATATGCATATCTTTCGGACGTCCCGGCAGGTTTAGTCGTATTTCCGTGTTTTTGTCGAAGTTGAGGAAAGAAGCGAGACTGAACATCGCTCTTTTCAGAGATATTTCCGCGTTTTGTAATGTATTTCGTGCGTTGACGGCATCCAGTTTCAATGTCAGTAGCTCTGCTTTGTTGATCGATGCAATCTTATGTCGCTCCTGTCCTGTCTGGTATAAGGTATCGGTTGACGCTACATTTTCTTTAGCCAGATCATATTCCGCCTGTGCCATGGCCAGGGCAAAGAAGTAGGAGGTAGCCTGTTCACTGATATTTTCAATATTGTACAGTAATTCCTTTTTCGCCTTCTCATATTTGAGTGGCTCGATTTTCCGTTCCCACCGGAAGGGGTTATATCCTAACAGACTTTGGTTATAACCGATTCGGATCGGCACGGTCGTAAACTGGTTATAAGCATTATCTCCGAAATTACGCATATACCCTAAATCCGAATCCAGGTAGAAAGTACCTCCCAACAAGTCGAAATTCTGTTTGATGGCGAGGCCGCCCTCTGCATAATAAGATTGCTGTTTTCTGTAAACATCGATATCATTCTCGGAATCATATCGTCGTGTGATATCGCGATAATACTGTGCCGGAGTCAGGTTCAGCGTCAGGCTTGGCAATCGTCCCGCCTTGAATGTCCTGTATTGCCAGTATCCGGCCAAAAACATATTCTTTGTCCTGAATGCCTCCAGCGAACTATCCGCCGCCAACGTGATTGTTCGCTCCAGCGACAATGTAAGCGGCTGGGCGTTCAGATAGACTGAGGTGAATAACAGGAATGATAATAGTATCTTACATATCTTCATAACGGCATTATATATAATTCGTTAAACTTCAGTTTGTTTTTGAGGAATCACTGCATTCGGGTCGTGCTTACGGTAAATGAACCAGTATACCAACGGAATGATGAACAGGCTGACGGCTGTACCGATCAGCATGGCTGAGATCATGGCGATGGAAAGGGGTTTTTGTAACTCGCTACCCATGTCGAATGAGAACAGCAACGGGACCATACCGAAGATGGTGGTCAGCGAAGTCATGATGATCGGGCGCAGACGGCGGCGGCCGGCTTCGTGGATCGCTTCCATCAACGGAACACCTTCCTTACGTAATTCATTGATCGCATCCAGTTTCAGGATGGAGTCGTTTATAATGATACCGCAGGTCACCACGATACCGATGGCACTCATCAGGTTTATCGTATGTCCGCAAATCCAGAGTACCAGCAGTGATGCAGCCACGTCGATCGGTATCTCGATCAGTACGATCAGCGGTTGCAGGAAGCTCTCGAACTGGGCTGCCAGGATGAAATACATCAGCAGGATGGAGATCAGCAGGATCACCACCAACTCATTCAACATCTGTTTGTTGGAGAAGAAACTACCGGAGAAATCGATCTCCCAGTTCTGTTCGCCTAATTTCTTCACCTCTTCCATCAACGGTTCCGCCTTCTTGACATCATAGAAACTGAACGGGATATATTCGCCGTTCTTACCGGCCGTAACCGTCTTCAGGTCTTCCCCTTGCGTTACCTTAACCAGTGACTGCAACGGGATGTACTGGCTTTTTCCCTCTTTGTCGGCCTGCGTCCGGACTAGCGTCTGCTGTAAGACTTCGTTTACCGTCTTGCCGTCGCCGGCCAGGGCAATTGGCAGATATTGCTGGTAGGAGCGGAGGGTCGCCACTTCATTTTCTTTGAAAGCAGTTTTCAGCAGGCGGTATACTTCATTGTAATTTACATTATAAAGCAGTAACTTCTGCCTGTCGACCGATATATTCAGTTGGTTATCGAAGGCGACTCCCACCGGTGCAATACCGGTAGACGCTCTCATCTGCGATTCCAATTTGTGCAATGTCTGGGCCTCCGGGGCTTCCGCTTTGTTGCGGGCATAAAATTCTGCGACCACGTCAGCTTCTCCCGTCACGAACAACTTTTCGAACACCGTGATCGGCGGAGAGAAGGAGAATACAGCCTGCGGATAATTAGTATCCAACCATTGCGTGATCTTTACCTGCAAGGGAGAGATGGCTGATGATTTTTCTGTCTTGAAATATAATTCGGCTTCCGAAGAAGACAGTTCCCGGTCGCGGTTCAACAGGAATTGTTGTTGACCGACATAGGAGGTATATTCCTGTACATCGCCTGCGATCTGGGCAAACAGTTTGTCCACCCGTTCCCGGTTTTCGTCGATATGGATGTTTTCGTTCCACTCGATATGGGCGATCAGTTCGTTCTGGTCGATTTCAGGCATCCTGCTTTTAGGTACTTCATAAAACAGCAGGGCGCATAACGGCAATGTAACGAAGATAAATATGATATTCGACTTTTTATGACGGAACACGAAATTGACTCCAGCATCGTAGAAGCGGTCCAGCGTATGCTCTTTGATCAGGTTGTTGATCCGGAGGTTGAATCCCGTATGTTTGATATCGGGAATGCTGTAAACCAGCTTGTAGAGTACCGGGAGCAGCATGATACCCGTGAAATAGGAGACCATCAGCCCGACTGTCACCGCGAAAGCCTGGTCGTAGAATATAGCCCCTGCGATACCGCTCATGAATACCAGCGGCACAAATACGGCGATTGTCGTCAGAGTGGAACTCAGCATCGGGGTGATCACTTCGCTGGTCCCCATGTTGCAAGCCTCTTCCAGCGTATACCCTTTCGTGCGGTACTGCATAATATTCTCCGTCACAATGATCGAACTGTCGATCATCATACCCAATGCCAGGATCAGTCCGGAAAGGGAAATGATGTTCAGCGACATCTTGAACATATAGAAGAAAAGGAAGCTGATAATCAGACTGACCACCATACTCAGGCCGATCACTGCCGGACTCTTGATATCCCCCAAAAACAGGATAGCCACTATACATATAAATATAAAGCCGAGCGACAGGTTCTGTTTCAGGTTTGAAATCGTATAATCCAGCAACTCCGTCTGGTTCCGGCTGACACTGAACTCTATATCCGGATAAACCGTTGCGAAATACGCAGTAACTTCCTGCAACGCTTCCTTCATGTTATCCATATTCTCGTCCGCCTGCTTGATCACAGCCAGCGTAACCGCCCGTTTCCCGTTTGAAAGTGAGGCGCCTGTCTCCTTTTCCGGTACCACCGCCACCTTCGCCAGATCTTTCAGCTGGAAGATACGGTCATTTTTATGGAGATAGATATTTTGCACATCTTCCGGTGTGCGCAGTAAAGTTGAGAATTTGATGTTGTATTCGTAATATCCGTCCCGTACGGTCATGCTTCCCGGCTCGATATTGTTCGAATTCAGGGCCGATTCCAGGTCATCCAGCGTGATACCGGCCATTTCCAGTGTTTTCATGTCCGGCACGATCTGCAACTGCCGTTTCATCATCCCCGTGATATCCACCATCGCCACTTCCGGCAACTGCTCGATACGCCGTTTGATAACCGATTCGGCAAACTGGCAAAGGTCCAGGAAAGCAGCCTCGCTGTCACCTGTTTTCAGCGTCAGATTCAGGCAAAAGACCGGTATGTCCGTTGCGCTCGCCTTGATCACCCGCGGACGTTCTATTTCGCGCGGCAGGTAGTTCATGGCAGCATCTATCTTTTCGTTCACCTCGATGAATGCTAGGTCCGTATTAGTCCCGAAGTCGAAACTCAGTCGGATGATGCCGGCACCGTCGCGTGTCTCACTGTGTATATCGCGCAGGGCAGCCACCTGCATCAGCTGTTGCCGGATCGGTTTGACTACCGTATTCTCCAGTTCGCGGGCCGACGTATTCTGTCCGGACACCTGTATGGTGATCTCCGGTATCGCAATATCGGGCAACAACGATACCGGGATGGTAAAGTAAGTCACCAACCCCACGATAAAACAGGCTGTAAAGGCCATCAGTACCGCGATAGGACGTTGTAGTAGGAATTTGACCATAACAAAGTTTTAATTTTCAATTATCGTTACCGGTGCCTCGTGTGCCAGATTGATATTACCGCTGGTAATGACGAAATCATCCTCTTTCAAGCCGTCCCCTTCCGAACTTGTAATCGTGTAGCTGTCTGCATTTTCCAGGCCGGTATGTACATATACCCAGCTAGCCTTGGTTCGGGTGCTGTCGAGTTTGAACACCACTTGCTTTCCGGACCGGAGAACGACGGCACTTTTCGGTACGACCAGTTGTTTGCCCAGCGAACGGTGGATGCTGACACGGACGTTCATTCCCTCGAATAACTTCCCTTTGTCCGTTACCGCCGCTTTCACCTGCACCATGCCGTTTTCATCGACCAGCGGGTTTATTTCGGTGATGCGTCCTTCGGCTTTTGTGTCGTTCAGGGCAAAAGGAGTGACCTCCACCCGGTCGCCGTTCTTGATCAGAGGCAGTTCGCTCTCCAGAACAGTGAACGCTGCTTCCAGGCTGCCCGGATCGATGACCGTGCAGAATATATCGGAGGTAGAAGCTGTATTATATTGTTTGGCAAACAGATTGGCAACGATACCGTCGAAAGGAGCCGTCAGTACGGCATTCCGTTCTTCATATTCTGCCAACTGGTATTGGATAAGCGCCTGGTCGTAACCGCTCTTTACCCGGACAAGCTGCATGGTGGCGGGAGGAACTTTGGCCGAGTCTGCCAGCGCATATCCCTGGCCGATCAGCACGTCTTGCAGTTCCAGTTTCGCCCGTTCCAGGGCATCTTTGGAAGTGGCCGTTTTGTTTTTCAGCCGGAAGGTCGACAATTCAGCCAGCTTTTGTCCTTTGCTTACCCGGTCGCCGTTCTTTACATGAATCGTAGCGATCGGTTCGGCCGACTGAAACCGCAGGTCGACATGGCGGCGTGCCGACAATTTGCCGTTACTCACCAGTTCATGGTTGAAGTCGGTAGCCTTTAGTGTCATCACGGTCACCTCGTTGGTTTCGTCCGGTAAAACCGTTTCAACAGTTTCTTCTCCTTCACTGCTGTCTTTTTTGTCACCGGAACAGGCTATCATCCCGGAGAGGAGCAGTATTGCCAGCAAATTGTAGTATTTCATATTCATATAAGCTATGATTCAAATTTTAATTTCCAAATATACAAAAATATTATTACGATGTTATCGTAAATAGCATATAAATAAATTAATTACGATCTGATCGTATGTTGTTGAGCATATTTTTAACATCTGTTCTCATTTCCCGGATAGCCGTGCTCTCTACTTTCGGTTCTTTTTTCAGTACGGCGTCAGCCGCTTTGATAAACTTATCTTCCTGAAAGAAAGTAGGTTCTGAGTAAAGTTTGGTAAGCAGGTAATACGGATAGATCCGTTCCGGTAACATATCGATCGCATGCAGCAATAAATTTTCCGCTTTTTGATAGTTTCCCATCGACTGCTCATTTTTCGCCGCTATGTAACGTATCATCGGATCACCGCTTAACTTCATTGCCCGTTCCAACAATCGGTTCGCTTCTTCAAACCGTTCCGATTTGCTCAGGCACTGTGCTGCCTCGAACAGCAACTCCGGTTTATGTCCCATCAACGGCACCAGTTCCTCATATCCTTCACCTGCCGCCTCATAAGCCTTACTATTATACAACATCTTCAACGTATTCCATTTTTTATATCCTTCATAATACCCTTTCTGCTGCCGGAAAATCCACCCGCAACATATAGCCAGCACCCCTATCATAGTGACAGAAAGTATCTTTCTCCCCTCTCGAGAGGGGGTAGGGGGTGTGTCAGCGTCAACCGAAATATCAGCGTCAACCGGAGTATTACTATTAGCCACCCCCATCAACACCACCAACACCACCCAGAACTCCGGCAACTGCAACGGGTACGATGCCAGGCTGAACACCATCAGCGCCAATATCCCTCCGGCCGCTCCTGCCTGTCTGTTTTTCACCCCCCGGAACAAGGAATAGCTTAACAACAATACAAAAACCATTAAACCCACCAGCCCCTGCTCCAAACCAATTTGTAAGAATTCATTAAATCCGTATTCCGGACATCCGGCAACCAGCATCTCTGTCTCCGAAGCCTTTCCCGAAGTGAAATACTCCGCCTGTGCTTCTGCATAAGCAGCCGGAAAACCACCCGTCCCGGTTCCTGTCCAGGGTTGTTCCCTGATCGCTTGTCCCGTCACTTTCCATAAAAGTAGCCGGCCATTGGCAGAATCTTTCTTTAGCAGATAAATACCCGCCAATGCACCGGCTATGGAGATCAGGATCAAAATAGAAGATACGATAGTTAAGGTCCGGTTTCCATTAATGTATCTTTTAGTCTTTTCCCATCCGATCCGTTGCACCCAATACACCCATCCGCATGAAACGGCAGCCGCTATCCATGCCGTCCGGCTCATCCCGGCAGGAAGCACGACAATGATTGCCAGCAAACCGATCCATCCTAGGTAATGCAGATAAATTTTTGTTTGCCGTAGGATCATCCACAGGTAAACCGGCAATACGATTGCGAGATACCCCGAATAAGGCCCCGGATTATAAAAATCCCCGGTCAGCTTGAACAAGGAATGGTTAGATCCCTCGAATCCATGTAACTGTCGCATCCCCGATACGGCTTCAATCCCTCCGGTCGCAACAACCACCGCCAGGAAAAATAACTGTAACTGCGGCCATCCAGTCAATAGGAACCGTAGCAGAAACCACAATACGACTAATTGCCCGCCAAACAACATTTTCTCCGGTTCGGGATCCAGCTGCCGGTTATAAGTAAGTGCAACGATAGCCGCCAAAACCAGCACCAATCCGTCTGCGACCGAAAAGTCAAACGGCTTTGCCGGTTTCATCAGAACAGCCGCCACCAGACTGCATGCTGCCAGCAGCAACATCGCCAGATGAAACCAAAGAACTTTCCCTGTAACCAGCCCGTTAGCCAGTCCTGTGTTGGTGGCAAAAACGGTGCACAGCAGAAAAATTCCGCTGATGGCGAGTAATGAGTAACTTATCTTAATCATAATTAATATATCCTCATGCTGTCATTTTCCAGAAAAAATGCCCGCTGGTTATACATATGTATCGGTATATATAGCCATAATAAAGCATTTTCCGGGATATTGTTATATGTCAATGTCGTGTCGGTCTCCGATATATATTTTAGAGAGATAAAACTTTTGCTTTGCGTATCCCAGTAAGATAATGTATGCAGTTCCTTATAACCTGCCGGACGTTTGTGTATCGTATAAGACCTCTTCTTTTGCACCTCGGGGATGAATTTATGTATTTCTCCCTCTGTGCTGACATAAAATGGGGCTGTTATAAACCGTAGGGAGTTTTTGTTCGGAGCGTCTGCTATCATGAATATATTATCTCCAACGACATCGTTAAAATAGCAGATCGAATCTTTTCTGTAACCAAGAGCTATGTCAGTCCATTTATTATAGTTGAAATTGCATAAATAAACCTGGTTACTGTGTTTATTCTCTTTTAGATCTATGTCGATAGCGACTTTTATAGTGGTAGGCTTATCCAGATATTCAGTTGTAACATCCTGTATTAACGGACTTTTAAAATAAACTGCATAGCCATCGTCGTTTTTTCCGTAATCAGCAGTTAAAAACGGATCAAACCGCTGGCGATAGACTTTGGCAGGTCTAAGACTACGTGTTTCAGAAAATGATCGGGCATGAGTACCCGGTGCCAGATTTTCTCCAAAACTATGAAAGTGTCCGTTATCCAGCACGGCACACCAGCAATGTCCCCGATCCATTTTTACCCAGGTTGTCTGATCTATGGTAACGGGAATACCGACAGATCGCATAACATATGCTATGA
This sequence comes from Parabacteroides sp. AF17-3, assembly GCF_003635445.1. Classification (NCBI taxonomy): domain Bacteria; kingdom Pseudomonadati; phylum Bacteroidota; class Bacteroidia; order Bacteroidales; family Tannerellaceae; genus Parabacteroides; species Parabacteroides sp. AF17-3. The sequence goes on from NZ_QTMM01000009.1 coordinate 89,611, forward strand.
AATTGCATAAGCCATCACAAGTGCCGATTCCCGAACGATATGTTTCGTCGATAGTCGGATATAAGTCGAGCCCGGTATCTTGATATCTAACTATTTTTTCTATCTTATTACGCAGTACGATACAAGCATCCAATGGCGTTTTTACATTCGCAGAGTCCAGTAGGGGAAGGAAACGGTCCATCAATTCTTTCCTCAGATTCGAGACTTCTTCATATTGTGCCCGATAAGGAAGGATATATCTGCAGAAGTCCGTAAATGAAATATCTTTTGCCCAGGGTTTTTTCCAGACGTTGAAAGCCAGTTCTATATTGTTTATAAGAAAGCGGCTGTCAATTGCCGATATGTCGTATTTATTATGTGTTTCAATTCTATATCCTTTGCCGGCTAAAGAGTCGCAATGCTTTTTCACAGCTTGAAACCCATCGAAAGCTGTAATATCCGGTCTATATTTTTCTTTTCCGGAGGAAGTATAATATTGTTCCCGTGTGAAATGATAAGGCATATTTTCGATCAGGAAACGGGCGGCAGCTAGCTTTGTCGAATCCTTTTTATAATGGTCGAGTACTTTTTCAAGCTCCTGCCGGTTTTCTTTCGCACGCTCAAGAGCCTGTTCCAGTTTTTTATCGTACTGTGAACTACAAGCCATTAATAAGATGGCTACTAAGATCTTTATACTTGTTGTAAATAAATTTTTCATGATTTTTGGTTTTAATGAATGACTTTTAAAAAGCGGTTCCAGCGAAACTTATCTGTATACGGGTCAACTGATTTCCAGATGATCCAGGCTTTTCCAACGATATATTCTTCAGGCAGTAATCCCCAATAGCGCGAATCCTGCGAGTTCATGCCGTTATCGCCTGCCATAAAATAGTAGTTTTTCTGAAAGCGGTAACCGTTGATTGGAGTCCCGTTCAGAAAAATTGTCGAGTCCTTATATTGAAGGCTTCCTTGTTGTTCCCATTCGATCAGTTTCCTATATAACCGGCAGTTTGTTTGATTCAACGTGATGGAATCTCCTTTTCCGGGAATATATAACGGTCCAAAATCTTTGATATTCCAGCTAATGATACTGTCGAATGGAAAACTATGAAATATACCATCCTCAAACTGTTCAGTTGTTGCGATTTTATTTTGTGATTCCATATTACCGAGAGACGTTTCTATGCCTTTCACATGAAAAAAGCCGTTTTGGATGGACAAAGTATCACTCGGTAATCCTACACATCGCTTGATGTAATATTTGAGAATATGCATTTCGATTTTATTCCAACTGTTTGGATGTGGGAAGTTAAATACGAGAATATCATTTCGTTGAATCTTTTTGATCCCTGGAATACGATAAATCTCTGTTTGTTCGTTTCGCATGGAAGCAAATAGGTTGAATACACGTGGTCCTATTGTTGGTTTTAAAACCAATATATTGTCACCGATTGTCAATTCCGGCTCCATGGAATCGCTGGGTATTTTGAAAGAAGAGAACAAGAACACTTGTAGCGTAAACCATAAAACAGTGACCATACATGACCAAAAGACGATGTCAACCGCTTTATTGATTAGATTGCGTATATGCTTCTGCTTCTTCATATAATAAAAAAGTTATTAACCAGATTAATTTGCTAGGGGATCTCCAAAAGGAGTCTGAAAAGATTTCTTCAGATTCAATCTCTTGGGTTATCGATGAAAATTCTATTGTGTGTTCACTTAATTGCTGCAAGAAAAAGAAAGAATAGACTGAAGGTTATATAAAATGGTATTAGAGTATTCATGTTATTGATTATTTTTTTAGATTATTATATGCCTTTATTAGGATTAATAAACATTCCCTTTCAGTGTGTATTTTATAGTCTTGTTGTTACTGCATTTTATTGTAACTAATTCATGGAAAAATCCTCTACTATAAGGCTCTATTAGTATTTTTACTTTTGTACTATCACCTTTATTTATGGGTTTCTTATCGTATGTGTATTTGGTGCATTTGCAAGTAGTATTTATTTCAGATATAACAATAGGGTTGTTCTCATTATTATGTATATTTAGTGTGATTGTTTTTTTCTTTGATATGTTGAGTTTTCCTAAATCAATTTCATTGATAGTGGTTTTTTTATTATTATAGTTGTTTGATAAACACTCAGGGCTTATTATTTGTTTCAAATATAACTCTTTTACTGAAATGCTAAATATCGGATTGCCAACAATAACTATATTGTTATCTTGGTCAAGTAAAAAAGTCTGTAATTCAATGTCTTTTGGAAAATTATTCGCCTTGTTGAATAAGTCATTTTTGTCAAAGCAAACAGGGTAATCAAATTCACTTTCTTCTAAAATGTAATTTATTTCTTTGTAGTTGTTAGAATTTATAATAAAAACAAACGAGATGTTATTTTGAGAAACATTACTGAATTCATTTATTAAATCTTTCCAAAGATGCATTTTTAATTTACAAGCGATACATCCAATGGAATCAATATAGGTTACTAATTTAAATTTCTTTTTTAAATTCAATGTTTCTTTCTTTTGAGATTTGTGATTGACAAATTGAATATTAGAAGGGAAAATAATGTTTTTTCCAATCAGTTTTGGTAAAATAGATTTATTAGTTTTGTTTTCAATGTTGCAACTACAAATTGAAAAGATTAATATAATATATAAATATAGATGTTTCATGCTTTATAAATTACTGATAAGTTTGATTTTTTGAAAACAAAGGACGTCATCGCTATAATTAGGGTTTTTGAAATGACTACAGCTAATATATAACCCATCTTTTCTAATTAAGTGAGCTGTTGGTACATAAGTGAACTCAGGAAATAATTTTTCTCCTATAATATTTAGATCTTTATCTAAGATTACAATCGTGAATAGCTTTTTTCCATAACGTGTAATTTCCAAATAACTATCTTTTGAGTCAACTTCTGTTTGTGGACATGCAAAACGATAATATACGTTTCTGTATTTATCAAATATAATATCTTCATATGTGGCTTCTTCACATCCTGCTTTTAGTATTTTGTTAAAATCATTATTGTTTAATCTATTTACTTTTACCTCTGGTATGTATTTACTTTTAACTTGCCTCTTTTCAACTTTTTTATGATCAAGAGAAGTTTTATAAATAATATCACTATAAAGAAACGAATAAATGAAATTTTCTCCGTCAAAAATACGTCTATACTGATATCCAAATCCAGCATTCGTTCCCAGATCTTCTAATGAAATGATTTTTGGATACTTTAATGGTGTTAATTCTATTGTGTTATTAGTTGTATCAATGATGGCTGATATACTACTTTTTTCCATTATTTCACTTCCATATGTTCTATTTAAATTTTGTGTAATGTAGAATTTATTATCAATTAATTCCATTCTTCCTAATGTATTTAGAACCCTAGTTAAAGGTTCTCCATTTTGTGCTTTTGAAAAATCAATTTTATTGATAATATTCCCATTCCCATCACTTTTATACAAGAAGGTAGTATATGGACTTAATAAGTAAATCTCATTTAAATTTTTAATATAGAAGTCGTTAATGTATCCAACAATACTGTTATCACCTTCTGTATTATATACTATTTTTTTATATATTTCTCCCTTTGAAATGTTGTATATAATTAATTGTGGTGTTTGTTTATTTACAAAAGCGATATATTCTGAACTGTCGAATTGATAGTAAGATATGTTATTTAAAGGAATATATGTGCTATCATCCAAATGTATATTTAAATATTCATTTGTTGCTTCCAAATCGTAAACAAATATATCAGTTTTTTTGTTTTTTTGATTGCAAGAGATAAAAAATATGAATGATAATATGTATAATAGTGTTTTCATATAAATCTGTAATTTAATAGAGAAAAGGCTGAATAGAAAGCTTGTCGCACTTGTTTTCAGTGTTTTATGATTGTAACAGCTTTTTATTCAGCCCGATATTCATTTTACATACCGCATGGGCATCCTAGACCAAAACCGTTATCACATTTTATGTAATTTCGGTCTTCCCAATAACAATTGAAACCACCTTCTCCTCTAGCTAATGCTTCTACATTAGCCAACGCCAAATCCGATAATTCTACTTCATTTTTGCTCTGGTTGAAGTTCCAGCTGGCTGTTAGAGCCATAGCAGCGATAATAGCTACCCCTAAGATCTTTTTTTTCATGATCTTTCTCTACTTTAAGTTATAATTTAGTTTATTTTCTATCTTTACTTATTATTTAAGCTCGGATAGTTTAATGATATTTTCTGTTGTGTCAGTTATATTTCCATCATGTACTTACCTTTCTGATCACCGAACGTTTCCCTTTATCTCAACCTTGACAGGTAAGTTGTTAATACTATTGTACTTAATTGTTATGACTTCATCGAAGAATCCTGTATCCTTTGGTGTCATCTTGATTCCCACGCGAAGGATTTCTCCGGGTTTCGTAGGTCGTTTGTCATACGTAGCTGCTGTGCAGCCACAGGTGGTGCTTGCGTCTACTATCACGAGGGGACTATCCCCTGTATTTTTAACCTCTATGGTTGTTTCTTTTATTTCAGATTTGTCGAAAGTACCAAAGTTAATTTCTGAAGGTGTGACTTTGGCAGTCGTTTTCGGTATGCTTTTATTGGGATTGTCTTTACCTGTAATCTGTTTCAAGTAAAGATCTTTCACTACTGTGTTGTGTATGGGATTTCCCAGAGCAACTATTTTATTATTTTTATTCAGCAAGAATGTTTGAAAAGTTATATCTGCCGGAAACTTGTTTAACTTGTTTAATCGGTCGTTAAAATCAATGCAGACAGGATGATCAAAACCATCACGTTTTAACAGATAACGTATTTCTTTTGTATCCTTCGGGTGTAAAAAGAAAAGAAAAGTAACTTTTCTTTGTGCTACTGAATTAGTGTATTCAATAAATGCTTTCCATTTATGTAGTTGTAGCTTACAACTGGTGCAACCTATTGAGTCAACATATACTAATACTTTATATTCTGATTGTGGAATTTGGAAATCAGTTGTGTCTGTCAGATAACGGGTGAAAATAAGATTGTCAGGAAATTTGATCTCTTTTCCCTGCCATTCATTTACCAATTCCGCAATTTGCTTTTCTTTCTCTTTCTGCTCGTTTTGGCAGGAAAAGAAGATTGGTAATAATACTAGTATGATTGGATTTAAAGTTTTCATCTTGTCCTTTAAATTTTAAATTCTATAATCGGATCATCACTTTCAACCTCGGTTGCGACGATTGTATTTGTTTTTTCGTTTATATCAATGCCATATATCGCTCTGTCAAGAGTGTATTTTTGAACAGGATTACCCTGTAAGTCGAAAACATAGATGAACCGACTTCCATCTTCCGGTTCTTTTCCTCGTTGATAGGCTGCTAGCATTTCTTTAAATTTTACTCCTTGAAATACAGCATAAATATGTTTATCTGTTACTTTTATGTCACTAAATCCCATAATGCCTATAGGAATACTTGAGCCATTTTTGCCTATTTTGAATTCAGGTTCTCCTTCCGGACCATATAAAACTTTATGAGTATTCTCTTTTAAATTGTAAATTTCTAGTGTTTCCCCTAGTTGCGTAGCCATAGCCAGTATGCCATTCTCCGGATTGTAATCCATAAAACTACGCCATGCCTGTGCTAATGCTGGACGGGATATTTCTTTATCGGCTGTTTCGCTGGGTATTTTACCTTTGCTTTGGAGCGGTTGACCATTGTTGTCTACTTCCCAAAAACGGTGCTCTCCCAGATAGTCCGGAATCAAAAAGCCCGATTCCATCGCATAAAAGTCTAGCGAACGGACTAATTTCTTATTTAATTTAATCTCCTCTACCCGCTCCGCAGAACCGGTAGAAGGAGTGATTTTCCAACGTGTAATCTCCATCTTGTTGGCATCGAGTGTCCACAAAGAGTCCAGAGAGTTAAATTGGATGTTTTCTGCTGATAACATCTCTTCCGGGGCTTCCCCACGTTTTCCAAACGAAACAACGTGTTTCCAGCCCGGATAGGTAAAGGCATGTAAGTAATGATCCATATTATGTAAATCCATTACTACCGCTATACTATCCCTGACCGCCACCCGGAACGGGTAGCGGAGCAGGATAGTATCCAGAGGAATTATCTGGGCACGTATTGCTTTCTCCTCGGGAAAAGTTGTATAACGGGGGTAGTGCGTACCGGGGGAACCGGTACAACAAATCAAGCCTTTTGTAATGACTATACCTATTAATATGTATAGGAGATGTTTCATGAATGCTAGTCTAAGCTGTAGTCATCGACAATATATTTTACTTTATTGCCACTGGGACAGTCAAGAGAACCAGTACCACGACAAAACCACATACTAGTTCCACCTTCACCAGCGGCCAAGGCTTCTATATTGTCCAAAGCTACATCTGATAAGGAAGTGTTTTTTTCTTCCATGAGATAAATACCTCCTGCTAGAAGTATTCCCATTACTGTTACTTTAATAAGAGTTCGTTTCATTGTTCTTTAATATTTTGTTCGCAAATGTATAGGAGGTCCCGTAAAAGACCAAATATTTGCACTGACATTTCACTGACAGCCTGAAATAGACCTGTTTTTGATCTGTTTGTACAAATTTATGCTTCAGATAGAGTAAGATTGCTTACTTTTGTAAGTAGTAATCTAAAAGAGTAAATAATGATTTTGCTAGTAAAAAAAGAAGCTATTTGTTGGATGCTTGTCTCTGTGCATGTTGATGCTGCTTATCTATTTCGGATATATATTTCGCGAAAGACGAAAGTCTGTATTATCAGATATTCGTAGCCTATGCAACGAAGTTATACATCAAGATAAGGAAAATAGATTGCTAGAAACGGGTTCACAGTCTTTTTCTGGATATAGGTCGCTAGCAAGTGATAGTTCTACTATTTCATACTCTGGTGCTCAGGTGGAGAAGGTCGCTAAAAATACCAATTCTTCTGATTTAATAACTGAAGAAAAGCAGTATAGAGTTGATCAATCTTTCCTTTTAATGGAGAATCCTATTGATGTGGTAGTTTTGGACAGTCTGTTTAACTTGGCTTTACAACAGGGTGGGATGATCAATGTACATGCTGCATTGGCTTATACTGCAAATGATGATCAAACAGTATATAGTAATCCGGATTTGACTTTTTATAAGTCTGCTTGTGCTTTGCCACCAATTACTACAGGAGTAAAAGATGAAATTGTCTTACAGGCCTATGTAAAGATGCCTTTTTATTGTGTGATCAATAGGAGCAAAGGACATTTCATTATTGTCGGAGTTATCTTTTGTCTTCTTTTGGGTCTCTTAATTGCTACCAGGTATAGTAAGAAATTTGCGACGCCGGTTTGTGAAGAGCCCAGAAAGTTGATAAAAATCAAGGAGAATATACTGTTTGATGAGGGCAAAGGTATTCTTTATTATAATGTTGATATTAAGGTGTCGCTTGAAAATTATAAACTGAAACTTTTTGTTTTATTATTGAATAGTCCTGAACATTTTCAAACTTCAGAAGATATAAAGAAGATCGTTTGGGGAAAAACAGGGGCGACAAATGATACATTAAATACAACAATCAAGAGACTGCGAGCCGACTTGAAGCCAATTCCGGATCTTAAGATTGTGCATGGAAACGGAGGGTATCGCTTGGAGATCCTCTAAGATCTTACCACCATATCTGTGTACCGTTCTCATAAGTGAATATTCGTTCTTCATTTCCTCTGCTGTGGTTGTGGAGTAAATAGAGGGTTTGGGAAGGAATATCGTTGTATGTTACCTGTTCTTTATCTGCAATAACTTTTCCGGCAGATTTCCATTCTCCGGCTTCAGACCAATACATTAGTTCATAGGTATCGCCAATACGGATATTATTATCGTCATTTCTGAACTGATAATAAATAGTCGTTACTTTCTGAGGTCTTTCCAGGCTTAAGCCCGCCCAGGCCCCGTTGGGTTCTTTAGCATCATAAAATGTTAGCGGATCGTTATCGAATACCGCTTTCTTGGTCCGGTTCGGATCGTTTTGAAAAGAACCTTCCGTCCCTATAATTTCTCCTTCTAATGGTTTATCGCTTTTAGCTGTATAAAATCTGACTTCAGCCATATTGCAGCAACCATCTGTTCCTGACAGATATCGGAAGTATTTGAATTGTCCGGACTCCCGGATATTGATGATGTAAGAGTTCATTGTTGCTTCATGTGTAATGGTATATAGTGTGACTGAGTCTTTGAAATCAATGCGGTTAGCTCCCTGGAACTTTCCGTTCAATGTTCTTTTCTTATACCAGAACCACCATTTAGGGATGGAGTGCTTACGTGTTAAAGTCATATTTTGCCGATGTTCATAATCTGCTTTCAGAAAGTGCGTTTTGCCATTGTCCCCGACAATAAAAGGATCTGATGCCGGGACAAATACATTATTCTGATAATAACCTGCCATATATGCAATTCCGGATTCCAAATGTGTAAATACACCTTTATTGTTGTTTATCTCGGTCCAGGCTACTGGTATCCAGTTTTTGTTATCGAAAACACTGAGATATAGTATTTTCTCCTTTTTATTCCTGTTGGAGATTATAATGTTTGCTTTATCCTCGAAATATAGGTCGGATACGTTTTTCATGAATACACTGCTTAGAGTGGAGGGTATCGGTTTGTTCCTGTAAACTATGGGTAAGCTGCTTTTTTGTACGGAAAAGCATTTCCGGTAAATGATTCCCCTTTTTATCTCTGTCCCAGGATCGGACTTTGAGCCGGGGCGCAGGTCGTATAACGCAAATTCGGTGTGTTTTCCGGCCGTATTAGTTACATAATTCCAGGAATGCCCTTTGTGCATTCTGTCAGGATGCTGGAGAATAAAGTCGATGCCTCCTGAGATACCCAATGCACGCATGATATAAACACTTAAATCACATCGGTCGTCACATGTCCCGAATCTGTTGTCTAATAAGGCTGTTGCCCCTAAATGTGGAAACTGATGTTTATAATTAAAGACCCAGGTTTGCTGTTCTATATGATCAAAAATGATTTTGCATGCTTTGACAGGGTCATTGTCTGTGTGTGATGAGTCCAAAAGTGGTTGGTAACGGTTATAATAAGTTTCTCTCCAGTCTTCTAATGGCTCATCTCCAATCCGGTACGGGAGTATTGTTTCGCAGAAATCGTCAAATGAGAAGTATTTGCCCCATGGTTTTTCCTTCCAGACTTTAAAAGACAGATCTATATTCTTTATCAGATAGTCGGCAGTAATAATATGGGCATCATAAACTTTCCTGAATGTACTGTAAGAGAGTATCCCGAAACGTTTTTGGGCAATTCGTATTGCTTCGTCATCAGAGCATTTATTTTCTATAGCAATCTTATATAGATTGTTTTTATATTGATTGAGTTGTTCACTTTCATATGAAAAGTAGAACGGCATATTTTCAATTAAGAATTTTGCTGCTTTGAGTTTAAGCGAATCATTTTCGTAATGCTTCAATACTTTTTCTAGTTCGCTTCTGTTTTCTCCGGCAAATTTTAGAGCTTCATTCAATTGTTCCCTGTCCGATGGTCCGCAGGAAAATATAATGATCGGCAATAGTATGAAAATGAAATTTCTCATGTATACATTATTTGCGTGCAAATAAACATATTAAGTTCCATTCTCCCGGCTTTTAGTTAATGACATTTCACTGACAGTATTGATTTAAAAAGCTTTTGACTGGTTTGTTTTATTTTCTGACGCATCAGTATATACATATTTGCATTCTGCAAATACAGGTGTTTGCTCTATCTTATCTTCCAAATCCGTTTCATTGAGATCGTGGTGTGTCAATTGTCAAAAAGGTGTTTATTATGCTGTTTTTGCATTAAAAGGATTTATAATAAGCAGATAAACTTACGGGGGTATTTTTAACAGTGACCGTTTTAGTAAGTTTTCTTACACATTATTTAACATAATGCTTTTCTATACTCGTTTTTCGGTCAAATCGAATTTCGTTTAAACAAAAATTTATCTCGTTTTAAACAAAAATTCATCTCGTTTTAAATGAATATTTTTTCAGTTTAACTGAGATTGGAGTTCGGTTTAACAGAGAAAATGTTAAAAATACTTGAATTTTAAATGGTTTGTGTGTTTTTGGACTCCGAATTGTATGTTTTCTAGCATGTTTTTTCTATAGAATGCGTCTGATAATGAGATGAAATGATCTTTCATAAATTGCTTATAAATCAGTATTGGAGAATAAAAGGTTATAATAATTCCTATATTTCTTTCGTAATTAATCATTTATTCTCCTTTTATTGGCAATAGGATATAAGCGAACCTTCGGAGAATGGCTTGGAAAGTCCCTTGCACGTCCTCAGGTTCATATATTCAAACTATGAAGTACTTAAAATGTCATTTTGATAAAAAGGAGAACAGGGATAACGAAGTGATTACCTTGAAGCTGTTTGTAATTAATCTGGGTGAATGATATCTACAATTAAATTATCGGAATCGTTTTTATCATGAATGTTGTCAACAAAAAGTATGATGCCGTTATTGATTGTATTCCATCCCGTGTAAGGGTTGAATCTGTTCGAGGCTAATTTACTTTCATATACTTTTTTGAAAGATTTGTCAAATAGCATCAGATACAAATCGCGTTCATATGCTATTGTTTCTAAATTTTTATGGGTGTCGAAGGTTGTACAAGCAAAATGTAAACGTGCATACACGTTTGTACAAAGATATTGAATTTATTATGTTAGTCGAAGTTATAGGCACTTTATTTCAAAGGTGATTCATGCTTTTATTGTAAAGAGTGAAGCATTGATTTTATTACCGAAGCCGGTTGCACCCTTCATAATGCGATGTAGAGGATGTCATTCTCATTTTTTGTTATACATTTGTAATGCTTATCACATATGATATTTGGAGATGAATAGTAAAGAATTGCAACTCATAGTGAAATGTGGAGAAACCAGTACGGTCCAGTTCAAGGAACGTTTCTCTAATCAAGATAGTATTGCAGCCGAAATGGTTGCTATGTCGAATGCACGTGGAGGTATGATTCTGTTTGGTATCAGAGATAAGACAGGGGAAATTATCGGATTATCTTATCAGGAGATACAACAAATAAATTCAATGTTAGCTAATATTGCTACAAACTTGTTACGTCCGGTCATTTACATACAAACCGAAACTATCATAATAGAAGATCGTTCAATTCTTGTTGCTCATATTGATGAAGGAGACAATAAACCTTATAAAGATTTAGGTGGGGCTATTTGGATAAAGCAAGGATCAGATAAACGCAAAGTGATGGAAAATAGTGAAATTCGGAAAAAATCCTCAGCAGTACCGCCCTACTTTTGTAATAAAAGCAGTCGCTTTTTGGGGAAATGATATAGCAGGGATTAGCTATAGAGATAGTAAAGATATTTCAGGTACTTTGCCAGAAATATTTGATAAAGGTATGTCTTTTTTAAAAGCTAATCTCCGTAATATACAGGCTGGACAAGGGTTTAATTCTATTGGTAAACTGGAAGTTTCGGAGATAGCTTTGGAAGAGATACTCCAAAATGCACTTGTGCACCGTGATTATACCAAAAATGCTCCGGTGAGATTACTTATTTTTGATAACCGTATAGAGATTATCAGTCCGGGATGTCTTCCGGATGGACTGACAGTTGAAAATATAAAGTTTGGAAATGCCGTTGTTCGTAATCCATTTATTGCTAATTTTTGTGCAAAAACAATGCCTTATCGTGGTTTAGGTTCTGGGATTATACGTGCATTAAAAGAGGAACCAAATTTAAAGCTTATCAATGATTTTGATGGTGTACAATTCATATCTGTTATTGAACGGCCATATAATGAGGGAATAAATGAGGGAATAAATGAGGGAATAAATGAAATAGAAACTCTTATTCTTACTTTCTTAGAAAAGAATCCTGGAATTAAAGTGAAAGATATATCCAAATATATCAATAAAGGTATTGCAACGACGGAACGTTATATCAAATCTTTGAAAGAAAAGGGATTGGTCGTGTATGTGGGAGCCCGTAAAACAGGGGGGTATTATAAAAAATAAGATGTTTAATATTAATAATAGATTGCATTCCATCTTATGAAAGGAATGAAAAACCGGAAGCAGCGTATCATTCACTGAAAAGTTCTGATAGTTTTGCCAAAAACTGCCTAAACAACCATTCGTTTAATATATATCAAACGAAAGGAACTCAATTGTCAAACGAAAAGAGCATATATGTGTACTATTCGTTCAATATATATCAAACGCAAATTTGAATGGAAACTTTTCTTTAAAAGAATTCTACAATGCAAGGATTGTCATCTATTTGACAAATAATTTCGTTGCCATCTCTATCAGTATATTGTTTTTCACTATCTAAAAGTTGATCCGGAGTTAAATAGAGTAGTAGGCTGTTTTCGCTGTCTCCTACGGTGATTGTGGAAACAAATGTGCCGTAAGAATATTCTGTGGAGGTTGCCTTTCCGTCTTTTTCTATTTTGGTTATATATTTTTTTCCAGCATAATATGTTTGAATCCAGAATGTTTCGTTAAGCGGTATTATGTTGTTAATATAAGAGCCCTTATTTGCTTCTCTGATAAACTCCATTTCGTATGTATTATATAATTCCAGTAATTGTATATCGGAGAGGTAAACTTCGTTATTTGAAAAGAGACCTTTATTAAAGGTTTCTGTTTTGGAGTCGAAAGCAATATAGGTATTTGATATGCCTAATTGAAAAAGATATTCGGAACCGTATTTCACGAATTGTACGGGTCTGAACATTAAATAGGGTATTTCTTTTTCGAGGTATTCGGATAGGATGTTTCCGTTTTTATCTGTCAGTGTCAAAGAATGATCGTTTTGTCCGGTTACCAGTAGGATATGGGAGTTGTCTAAGCGTTTGAATTTATGTATGATGAAAGGATAGCTGATTTTGTTCAAAAAAGTGCAATCATTTGCATCATAAATCTTTAGACTCTTATTGTCTGAAATCCAAATTTCAGTTTTTCCGTTTATTTCATACACATCAAAGTCTTCAATACGAAGATATTCTTCCGGACCTTGTCCCATTTTATTAAGTGAAGTAACAAATTTACCTTTCTCATTGAAGCACAAAATGGACTTTCCTGCTGAAGAAATATAATAATGACCGTTGAACTTTTTGATTTTGTTGATTTCACCAACCAAACTTTCCGGGGTTGTTTCCAGCGGTGTAATGGTATATTTATCGGTGAATAGATCTGTCCATTTGGGATGATCCTCTTGGGGAACAGTGAACTTTCCCAGCAGGGTGACTTGGTGTTTCTGTTGATTACAGGAGCTTACGGAGAATAAACAGAGTAGGATGTAGAATAATATACTAGTGTTTCTCATATCTATTTTTTTATATCTATGGTTATTAGAATCCAGTTGCTATTATCTGTGGATAGAGACGGTAATATTTTTCGTATGGCCGGATAGTTGCATTTTATATTTTGATAGTGTTCTGCCAGATCTTTTTCCCAAACAAGTAAATAGAGTTTATCTTTATAAGATCCGACGAAGGGATTGATAAACCTTGATTGGAATTGATCGAATAGCCGGTCAAAAGAATATAGTAAATGATCTTTGAGATTGATGAAACAGAAATCTTCCCGTTTACCTTTTAATTTAAAAAATAATTTACCGGATGCCTGGTAAAAACTGTAACGATTATGAATGTATGTACGTTTAGTGATAATTTCATGCATTTCATGATCTTCGAAACCTTTGTCTGATTTCAAGAAATCTCCGTGAAAATCAAGTGAATAGAGTGGATATAATTCTTTTTGTTGAAAGTTATAGGAGTAGATGGTGTCTATGCGGGGTGGAAAAATGAATATATTATTATTGGTATCTGTTGTATGTAAATTATATGGAGTATAAGGCCATTCGTTTTTCCCTTGCATTGGCATAAAAAGTTTATTGATGGATTTGAAATCAGTCAAAGCCATAAAGTGTCCTTCAATGTTACCGCGTTCGTTGCATGTTCCTCCTGAGTAAACTAAAAAATCATGTTTGTCGGTCGGAATAATATTAGCACAGGGGAAAGGCAAGGAGACTCTTTTGATCAATGTTCCATCCAGTTTGAACTTATTGATTATTTTGAAACGGCTAACTACCCATAATTCTTCCAATTCAGGAATAACACACATTGAATTGACCAGAAGTGCATCAGAAAAAGTGAGTTCCTTGATAAATTCGCCTGTGTTTTTGTAGATAGTCACACTTTTTCCTGCGATGGTACTTCCCATAAAGTATAGAAAATCTTTATGTTGTATCATATCTATACACTGTTCAAATAATTTGTTTTCTAATTTGGTGCAAGAAATATTCGTTACCAGACTATCAAAACAGATTGTTTGATAATGTGACATATCAATTCGGGTAACACCATTTTTCCCATTACAAAAGAATGAACAGGCAATGAAAAGAGTTAACAATATATTTGTCTTCATATTCTATTTATATATTACATATTGCAAATATATAAAATATTACGATGTATTCGTAATTATGTGATTGTTTATTTATTACGATTTTGTCGTTTTTATTGCGTGGGCACTTATATATTCCCGTTTGAAGTTAGTTTTATCCATCATAATGGATACTTTGTGTAAATATGCCCATTTCGTCAATTATAATTGATGGATTTGGAGAGGGCAGGTAACTAGTATAGGGATTTTGATTATTCAATAATCCCATCCAGTTCCAGGCTGGCAAATTGTATCTCATCATCCATGCACAGAATGATCCGGTTATTTTCCCGGTCATAGCAGAAACTGGATATTTTATATTCAGTTTCCAGTGTTTGGATATAGTTGCCGTTGAAGTCGAAGACGAGTAGCTTGGTTGGGTAATAGGCATCCGTACGGTGGTCTCCTCCCGAATAACCTGTGATGATTTTGTTCCTACAGAAGACGGGTTGGCTGTAATGTGCTGTTTGCGTTGTTTCTTTTTCCCATTTAGGGCCGTATATATTGTATTTTAAATTTCCGTTCAAGTCACAAATAGTCATTAGGTCGTAACGGGAATAACATTCGACATATAATCCATATTCAGGGGAGACATCTGCTGTGATACGCTTCTTTTTTATATCAGGGTGTTCGTATTTCATTGGCTGGATTTCTCCTGTCTGCATGTTCCATTTGGCAACGAGCGATTTAAAATCATTAGCGCCTATAGGCTCTATGATACGTCCGATACATAATGTGTCGTTTATATATCGGTACGTATCAGGAAATAACCCGATTTTTATATCGGCTTTTATATTCGGGATATAGAATGGATTTGCCAGAACGCTGTCCAGGTTATAACTGAATATCTTTTGTTTGCCATGATCCGAGACATAAAATGTACGCTGGGCTTCGTCAATACCTACATGTCCCGGTATGGTAATTTCACCAGGACCTTGTCCTTTATAAGCTGTGCTGGTGATATAATGGAAGTCATTCTTATCAAATAGATGAATAAAGCGGTCGTATGAACTGTGATCGACTATAATTAGATATTTGTCAATAAGATAAGGTCGGGTAACCCGTCCAATCAGTACATCTTCGATCATTATCTCTTTTACCTTATCTTTTACGGAGATTACATTATCCCGTCTATTCTGGTATATTTCCGTATCTGTGTTTGAGGTGCAGCTCAAGCATAGTACGATCAATAATAAGAGGGAGACCTTATAGGGAGAATTAAATAAACAAGCGGCTGTGTTCATAACTGTTCTATTTGATATTAATTGTTTTAGAGTTCTATTAAATCCATTCTTCTGAAACTTAAAACATTTTCATTGAATTCCGGATTCTGGAAATTGTTGTCGGAAATATACAAGCCATCTTTGAGGATGAAGAACATCACTGGGATGTAGATATTTTCGGGGAATAATGTTTCTCCGATTACCTTAAAATCCTTATCTAAAATCATGATAGAAAATTTTTTTCCGGTTTTCATCAGGTCGGTAATATTCTCGTTGGGGCTTACCTCGCATGCCGGCTGGAAGAAGCGGTAATAGACTTTCCGGTATTTATCATAAATGATATTTCCGTATGAAGCGTTTTCGATAGATTCTTTCCGTATTGTTTTAATGTCGGGAGCAGTATGATTTTTAGGAGAACCGTTTATATATCGGCTTTTGCATGGATATTCTTTGAATGTCTTGTTGTCGTTGGTGACATGAATAGAGTTACTGATGAAAAAGGAATAGACAAAATTTGTTCCGTCATAGTCTCTGCTGCATGTGAAGATACCGTTTTCATTTTTTGCTTCCCACAATTTGGGATAGGTAAGTGGCAGAGTTTTCGTTTGTTTTGTTTGCATATTGACTTTTATACATAATGGATATTTCTCAAGATCGTCTCCGTTATATTGTTTGTCGGAAAACTTTAAAGCCTGATATAAATAGATAGAGGAATCCTGTAAGATCATAGGTGCGTAAACTTTGGACGTAGGAGGATGGGCAAGAGCCGTTTGAGTGTCGGTTATCAGGTCATATTTATCCAGAATTTTTCCGGATTTATTAATCTTGGATATTTTGAATTGATTAAATATCAGGATATTGTCGAGATCAATAACTGTGTGACCGATGAAGCGTCCGACTGCATCGGGACCTTCCATGGCTATTTTGATCTTGTGGGATAGTTTGCAGGAATCGAGCCGATAAAAGTTTAGTTCATAGGTTTGTTCATTTTCATAACTCAGATAGGGAATCCCTTCAGGAGTAATGTAAGAAAACATGGACATGCTATAGCAACTTGTATTATCATCTATCGGAATGATGATACGTTTTTCTCCCGGTTGGAGTGAATAGGAGTTACTTTTGTTTGTATTTTCCTGGCAGGAAGAAAGCACAATACATATTGTATGGATTAGCAACAGGTATTTTAATATGTTTTTCATACAAGTCCCGATTTAGAATGTTTGATATTGTAAATATAGAGATAATTACGAGATGTTCGTAGTTTTGACGGGGAATTCTGATTTTTTAAGAACTGTTTTGAATTTATAATATGGTTAACTATTTATCAGATAGTTCAATTTTTTCTTACATCTGAGTCAAATAATCCCTTTCTCCGTTTGGAATAAATAAAATATTGCCTACATTTGTCCCGTTACCTGTTATTAGGTAATAAACAACTAAAACTATTGACTTATGGAAAAGTATGTGAACATCATGCTCGACAAGGCTTTTAAAACCGTGTTTGGTGAAAAGCAAGTAGCAATCGACTTTATCAATGCCACGCTCGAGGGCGAACGTCAGGTGAAAGACCTGACCTATCTCGATAAAGAAATCCAACCGGAAGTAATAGAACAGCGCACGGTGATCTTCGACCTCCTTTGTGAAGATGTGGACGGGAGTAAATTTATACTCGAAATGCAGAATTGTCCCCAACATTATTTCTTTAACCGCGGATTTTATTACATTTGTCGACTAGTCTCCCGTCAGGGAGAGAGCGGAGCTGACTGGAAGTATAGTTTGCTTCCGGTATATGGCATCTACCTGTTGAACTTTAGTCTGCCAGAATTTCAGAGTTGGCGCACCGATGTGGTGCTGGCCAATGAGGCGACAGGTAAAACTTTTGGCGAGGTCAAACTGAAACAGATTTATCTGTCGTTCGATCTGTTCAATCTAAGAGAAGAGGAATGCAAAACGCCTCTGGAGAATATGGTTTATATATTGAAGAATATGAATTTATTTGATATGTCTCCGTTTAAGGAGAAAAACGATGCCTTCAAGCGCCTGCTCGACGTGGCAAACCTGAATGCAATGACTCCTCACGAACGGGCAGTTTACGATGAGAACCTGAAGATTTATCGCGACTGGCGCAATACACTGGAATATGCGGTGGAAGAGGCTGAAATGAAAGGTTTGAAAAAAGGAAAAGCAGAAGAACAACGCCAGATTGCTGCAAATTTTAAAAAGCAGGGAGTTAATGTCGAAACGATCGCTCAATGTACCGGTCTGTCTGTCGAAGAAATAGATGAATTGTAGTTTATTTATGCGATATTGAATCAACAAAGTGCTCCGAATCCTCGGAACATTTTGTTGATTGCTTGTTTTAGTTATTATCAGTTTTGAACTATTGCAATGCTGATCTGTGTCATCTGTGCGCCATTGCTTTATATTTGTGGCTTGAATATAACTAGTTGAAAAGCTTCAAAGTCTTTATTTTCATCCAGTAGGTTGTCTTCAGTAATAAACAGGCCATTATCCAAGACTCCCCAACTGTTATAATGGGTGTATATGTTATTTTCCAATTTGGTTTCGGAAGTGATGCGGAAGTTTTTATCGAAGCTGGTTAGGTATAATTCCTTGCTGTCACATAAGGTTCTAAAAGGAGTGGTAGAGACGTTCTCTGTTTTGTCGAGATGCAGTCGGTAATAGATGTTTTTATAAGGATCATACTGGATTTCAAAGAAATGAATATTTTCTATGTGATGCTTACTGGCATCTTTCATATCGTAAGGCATGGTTAACTCAGACGCCAGGTTGGGTGTGTATCGGCTCTTTCCTCCAAAAGCTGTTTCTTTGCCGGTCTCGATGTCGATCCGGTATATATTCGAACTGATAGGGAAATTATATAAGATATCCTGATCGGTATAAGTGACATTCGGGAATTGTTTGAATCCGAATCTTTTTCCGGCGAATTTTTCTGTTTCAGATCCTTTTAGTTCAAAGGTTTTGAATGTGCCTGAATTGAGGGAATACTCATAAACGATATAGGTGGCGCTCTCTTCTGTGGGGGTAACGGTCAGGTAGAAAACTGAGTTTCTTTGCGGGTGGTAGAATAATTTGATTGTCGCCATAGAGAAATTAGTCTCGACCATGATGAATCCCCCTTCTGGAAACGGGAGTTCATATTTCCCTTTCACTTCTCCTTCGTTGTTAACCAGATACAGGAATCCCTGGCTGTAAAGCCATAAGCTGTCTTCTTGATGAACATATAGTCCGGATACATTTTTTAGAATTCCGTTTTCTCCTTCCTTATTCAATGGGAGATGCGATATGCTCTGGTCGTTGAGATTGAAAATATCCAGCGAGTGCATGGGACTGTTGTAAGCATAAACTAAATTGTTTTCATTTTCCTGAAAGCACGAAATGACTTGATATGAAGTCAAGGTCTTATCATCTATCGGTATATTAATCTCTTCTTTTTCAAAAGAAATCGCTTTACCATATTGTGATTCGATTAATCCGTCTTGTGATTTTGCACAAGACAAAAACAGGCATATAAGGAGGAAACTTGTTAGTATTTCTTTCATGTTTGTTTTTGTGGTAAATATAATTCTTTTCTGATTATAAATTCTTGTAAATTATCTATTAGTCACCCTGATTGTTGTCGGTAAATCGGTTCAGCAGTTGGTGCTTCGCCGGGTTTTTCACCGTTATTGAACGATATTTCCTTCCATGAAAACATTTTCGCAATCCTGTGTCTTTATCAGATTCGATATTTCGGCAGGAGTTGGCGACAGGAACAGGTTGTCCGTGATTTTTAATCCGTCGACTGATTTGGCGAAGATAGCGTTTGTGCCTGTCAATTGGAAACGGTTGTTCGTTATGGCGATGTTGCGGTGAACATAGCCTTCGTTGCGGTCGTTTTCCGGAGAAATGAGGATGACCGGTCCGCCGCATTCCATGAAATTGTTGTTGCGGATGGTTACATCGCGTACCATACCTGATTCGAACCAACTGCGGGCATCGTCGGCTATCAGGATACCACTCATTTGCATACGGAAGAAGGTGTTGTTCTCTATCAATACCTTGCGACGGGTGGAAACAAGAATTCCGCGTGTCGGTATGCGGGCAAAATAGTTATTGCGAATGAGGACTTCCGGTGTATAGGTTACGTTTTCAACGACCAGTTCTTTTTTATCCCGGATCGCTTGAGGGATATTCCTGTCGAGGGTTATGAGTATTTCCCGTTCGTTTTTCATTTCCGCCTTTTTTACCTTTGCCGGTGCAAGGCTCATCAGCGAATGGGCATCGATAAATTCGATCTGGTTGCCGGGAAGGAACGATTGGAAGCCATATGTCTGCGGGTGCATGTATTTTACTGATACCTGGTTGGGGGCCGGGTAGCCGGTGACAGCCAGGTGGGTTCCGTGTATATTGATTGGATCGTCGTGCGCTCCGAGGAAACGGGAGTTTTCGATCGTGATCTTACCTTTGCAGCCTGACATCTGTACGAAATCGGCAAAACCGGCACAGGTACGTCCGCTTCCGGCCTCCGGTTCGAATGTCAGATTCCGGTAAGTGATATTTTCTGTCATTTGCCCGACAATTCCGAAGTTACCCAGGAATGCCAGATGTACTCCTTCCAGTGTGACGTTTTTACTGTATTGGATAAGTCCGCAAGCCTGGTCACGGATACCGTCACGCATCTGGAATACCGTACCTTGTTTGGCCTGTGGCGGGGTGTCATATACGAAACGGAGTAGGTTGGTGTCCAGCTCTATTGCCTTGCGAAGGCCGGAAAGCGGCGACCAGCTACGCCAGGTTATATCTTTTTCTTTGTCATAGCTTTGGGCGATACCTCCGGATAGTTCCCAGTTGTCACCGACAAAAGCAAAATGCCCGTCTTTAACAGTGTAGCGTGATTGCGGGTGGATGCGTACGGTCATAAAGTTTTCGCCTACTTCCGTAACGGTCAGTTCCGGGACGGTGGGGTCGGAAGCTGTAACGGTAAAGTCCCGTAGAGTGATATTTTCGCACTGGTCGATTACGAAGCTGGTCATTTCGCCATGGGTGACGAAGCGGGCTCCCTGACCGTCTATTGTCACGTTTTTCAGGTCTTTCAACCACAAACCGATATGTTTTGTCTGATCGGGGTTTTCTTTTTCGGAGGCTGTATTGGAGATATGGTAAAGGATCTGTGACGAATTTTCGCGATGGAGGTTATAATCTGCATTTTGCAGTTTGATGACAACCGCTTTCCCGTTATAACTCCGGGCCTGTTCGATTGCTGCCTGGATTTTCTTTGTCATATCTCCGTTTTCCGGGGCAATCCGGATTACATGTTGTGCGTTTGCTATGAATCCCGAAAAGAGACATAGTGCAATAAGGATCGTTTTTTTCATGGTGTAATTAAGAATTTAGAATAATAAATTGACGCAAAAGTAAGAAATAATGCGTCAATATTGTCGGATTACTGCTGGTTTTACGAATAGAACATTATTTGAAATAGTATTTTACCAGACAGAGATTATCGTCTTCCTGTAAATTTTTTACTTTACTGAACTCTTCCGGCGGAAGAATATTATGCAATGTCCCGATCTCCTCCGGTGATACGATGCAGATCATATATTCATCGGTGAAAAGACTTGTTTTCTTGACCTTTGCGCCTCCTTCCAGCGTGTCGAATACAAACGATTTCCCATCTTTTTTGCGATAGAAAACATTACACCATTTATCTATATTCCAGGTATTCAGGACTGTGTAATAATAGTCTTTGTTTTGAAACTGTCGGAAGAAAAAGTAGGGAACTTCGTGTGAATCTACCAGTTGAGGAAATACATTGGGATCTTCTTTTATTCTTTCCTTAAAGGGGTCAAGGTTGATATTGCCGGAACCGAAGTCCCATTTATATGCTAATTCTACGGCCTCTTTCGTGAACCGGTATACCTTATTGGAATATTGAGTGGAAAAGTAATTTTCATTGTTATATTTGTAAAAAACATCGATGCACATGTTGGTCATAAAATTGTCATCTGTCGTTTTCCAGAAACCGCCGGCTATTTCCTCTGTGTTTGTATCATAGAATGTGATTAAGTTTTCTGTCGGATCGCCCGCTGTTGTCAGAGTCCAGTAAGCAATCAGCCCTTTGTCGATTTCTATCATATCCGTTTGCCCTCCGCCTCCTGGTAGCAGGTGCCTTTTTATGAATTGTCCGTCTGTTGTATAAATATATATGGCTCCCATTGGACTTAACATATGAATAAGGTTCTCTTCCGGATTGACAATGACTTCATAGATCATATTATATTCACCCGGACCGTTACCGGTCTTATCTATTTTAGATAGAAATTTGCCTTGTTTATCAAAACAAAAAAGTATCCCCATCTCCCTGTCATCATCGAGAATATAATATTTGTTATCAGCTTCGATTACTCGTCCGATCGTTTTGAGCAGGCATTGTTCGTTTGTTTCCAAAGGGATCACTTCTATCTTTTTGAACAGGGTGGAGGCTACCAGGTCTTTGGGAGAGAGTTCTACCTGCAAAATTTTCTGTTCCGTTTTGCTGTTTTGTTTGTTACAAGAGAGTAGTAACATACAGAGAAGTGATATGAAAAAGTATTTATTCATGGCAGTACTTGATTTTATTCATTGGGCTAATGTAAGTAATATTTTTTATTTTTGTATTCAAACACGGGGTTATTATGGAAGAGAAGAAAACAGGTCTTTGGAAGGCTCTTACAAATAAGATAAATACCTTTCTTCACAATAAAGAGTTGAAGGAGAAATTGTATGTGATCATTTTTGAATCGGATACGCCGAAAGGGAAGTTATTCGATGTCTTTCTGATCGGTTTTATCATTATGAGTGTTCTGGTGGTCATCCTGGAGAGTGTGGTCACTTTTTCCGACCATTTCAGGCTGGCGCTTCAGATACTGGAGTATGTGTTTACTGCTTTTTTTACTTTCGAATATCTGGTGCGTATTTATTGTTCGCCGAAGCCGAAGAAATATATTTTCAGCTTTTTCGGTATTGTCGATTTGCTGGCAACCTTGCCGTTGTATCTGGGATTCCTTTTTACCAGTGCACGTTATTTACTTATTATCCGGACATTCCGCCTGATCCGCGTTTTTCGTGTGTTCAAGCTGTTTAACTTTCTGGAGGAGGGGAATTTACTGTTGGTATCCCTGCGGTTGAGTAGCCGGAAGATTTTTGTTTTCTTCTTTTTTGTACTGATCCTGGTGACTTCGATCGGTACGATCATGTTTATGGTGGAAGGTACGCAACCCGATACTCAATTCAATAATATTCCCAACTGTATTTACTGGGCGATTGTAACCATGACGACCGTGGGGTATGGAGATATAACCCCTGTGACTCCTGTCGGCCGTTTTATCTCGGCTTGTGTGATGCTGATCGGTTATACGATCATTGCTGTGCCTACGGGTATCGTTTCTGCCACGATGATCAAGGAACACCGGCGGCGGAGCGAATTGAGATGCCCCCATTGTTTCCGCACGGGACACGAGGAAGAAGCAAAATACTGTAAATACTGTGGTGGAAAGTTGGATGAGTTTTCATGATTTTTTCTATATTTGCGCTCTAAGAAGGGGGAAGGAATATGAAAAAAGTATCTATGAAAACACTACTGGCTACTATTGTGGCCGCATTATTTATTACACTGTTTTTTGTTGGCGGAGTGTATTGCTTATATACTCAGGTGGCAGATCCGGCTTTGTTTATCGTCGCTTTAGGGAGTGCCTGGGCGGTTTCGTTATGGTTGTTATTGTCTACTGTTTTCAGTAAAAGACGGAAAGGGTCTGTTTCTTTTCATTTTCATGACAGGAGTCTGTTAGTCTTTTGAGCTGTTGTTAATATCTTTCCAGGTATCTTTTACAACATACCATATTACACATACGATCATAACCAGCATGATCGCACTGCCGCCTACACTGATGACTGTTTTTATGTATTGATCCATTTTTTCCGGTGTTAGATTTATAAATGTTGTTATTTGATTGGCTAAAGATAGGAATAAGAATATCAATAATTTGAGTTTTGTCGAAAGAATGATGCTGTGTCCGGTAAATTTACGTTTTATATTGTAAGATATTATCTGTTCTTAAATAATATCTATATTTGCGATATGATGGAGGTCGATCGGGAATCTGAATATCTGGAAAAATTGGGGCAGGGGGATCATAAGTCCTTCGATGCCCTGTTTATGCAGTATCATCCGCGGGTAAAGAACTTTCTCAAAGGTTTCATTAAGGATGAGGAAGAGGCGTGCGATATGGCTCAGGATATTTTCTTCAAGGTCTGGACAAACCGGGAAAGCATTTCTAAGGTCAGTTCCCTGAAAGCTTATTTGTTTCGTATGGCTCGTAATATGGTCTACGATTATTATGAACACAGCCTTGTAAAAGAGTCTTACGAACAGAAACTACAATCTTCATGCTCTGCTTATACCGACCTGATAGAAGAGGATATCTATGCAAAAGAATTATCGATACTGATCGATATTGCCATCGAACAAATGCCGGAGCAACGCCGGCGTATTTTTAAGATGAGCCGGAAAGAAGGGTTATCGAATGAAGAAATTTCACAGAAGTTGCAAATTAATAAACGGACTGTTGAAAACCATGTGACTCAGGCGTTGGCGGACCTTCGTGAAGTCGTGCGCGGAGCTTTTTTATTACTTTTTTGAAAAAAATCTCTTTTGGACTGTGTGTGCCTGCTCCTTGTCCCGTCTTCAATATAAACAGGGGATAAAATGGCGAATAAAACGATACATACATTAATCACTAAATTCTTCGGAAATGATCTTCCGGATGCAATCCAGATGTCTTTCCGGAAGTGGTTTGTCGGCGGAACCCATCAGCAGGAAAAGGAAGAGGCAATGCGGGAACTTTGGGAACAGGTTCCGGCAGAAGCAGACGGTCGGACTGTACAGGAACTGGACAGGTTACGTTATCGTATGGAAGCAGTTGGCCGTCCGGTTGTTAAGCGATCTATATATCAACAGGTTCTCTGGATTGCCGCCATATTGCTGTTACCTCTGATCGGTGCCGCCAGTGCCTGGTTTGTGATGCAGGGCGAGCCGAAGGTTATAGAGCCGGAATGGACGGAATGTTTTGTGCCGAACGGCGAGAGAAAGCAAATTACTTTATCGGACGGTTCTGTGGTATGGCTGAATTCAGGATCGCTATTGGTATATGCCGCAAAGTTTGAAGGTAGCAAACGAGCTATTTACCTGAATGGGGAAGCGAGCTTCAATGTGGCTAAAGATCCGGAAAAACCTTTCATTGTTAAGACAAGCCATATGGATGTGGAGGCACTGGGGACGATATTTAATGTAGAGGCTTATTCGGATTCGGAATTGACCGTTGCGACGTTGGAGGAAGGGAAGGTCCGGGTAAGTACCGACCTCACAGCAGATAAGCCGATCATTCTCCACCCGGATGAGCAGGTCGTATATAACAGTTTATTGCGGACCGTTTCCAAAGAGGTTGTCGATGCCGGCAAAATCATGCAGTGGAAACACGGATATCTCACCTTCCAGGGGGCTTCGTTCGATTATATCGTGAAGACGATAGAAAGGCGTTTCGATGTGACGATTAACTATGAGACCGGCAAGTTTGCAGGACGTAGTTTCACAATGAAATTCCGGCCGGATGAAGGCTTGAACCAGGTACTGGATATTCTGAAAGAAATGGTGAACGGATTAAATTACAGGATTAAAGATAATGTGATATATATAAACTAAAAGACGGAGGATACATTATGAAAAAAAGAACCCGGGAAGACGACGCCAATCAGAACTCCCCGGATTTGAAATCGTGGTGAACACCAATTAATAAATCGCCTGAAACAGGTGGTAAATAATATAGTATTCAACTTTAAAATCTAATTTTACAAAGGTATGGAAATAAACCTGAAAACACAATGGAATAAACTGAATAGTTTGTTCCGGGTAGCAATAATACTTTTTCTTTTCCTTTTTTCGCAATTTACGGTTATATGGTCTCAGACCATAACGTTTTCCGAAAATAGTCTGACAATCAAAAAAGCGTTTGCCGAGATCGAGAAACAGACAGACATGTCGGTTGACTATGATGAATCGGTTTTGAATATTCATAAGAAGATAGAGCTTGGAACTGGTAATAAAAATCTGGATGAAACATTAAATCAGATTTTACAGGGAACAAATTGCTCTTATGTAATTAAAAATAATCATATTGTTATTTCTGCCGAGAATAAAAAGCAGGAAAAGGAGAATCTGGTGGTAACCGGGACAATCACAGATGAACATGGCGAACCGATTATCGGTGCGAATGTGATGGAAAGAGGAACAACAAATGGTTGTATCTCCGACATCGACGGCAATTATTCATTAAGCGTAAAAGGAAATTCGGTCCTTTTATTTTCCTATATCGGATATATATCCAAAGAAATAGCCGTGAATAACCAGAAGATGATAAATGTGAGATTGATGGAAGACACACAAAAACTGGAGGAAGTGGTTGTCGTAGGTTATGGTGTTCAGAAAAAGGTAAATCTTACCGGTGCTGTTTCTGTAGTGAAAGGGGAAGAGATGACTAAACGTCCTGTTACCAATGCAACTTCCATGTTACAGGGGCAAGTTCCGGGTTTGCGTGTCGTAAACGGTTCCGGACAGTCGGGTAATAATAAAGTGAGTTTACGGGTTCGCGGACAAGGCACGTATTCCGATGCCGGCTCCGATCCGCTGGTGCTGATCAACGGTGTTCCGGGAGATCTGTCAAATCTCGATCCGAATGCGATTGAAAGTATATCGGTATTGAAAGATGCCGCTTCTGCTGCTGTATATGGTGCGCGTGCGGCTAATGGTGTAGTATTGGTGACAACGAAAACAGGTATAAATAAAAAGACATCGATCAGTTATTCCGGAAACTTTGCTATTTATTCTCCGACACGTATGCTGAATGTCGTTACCAATTCCGTGGATTATATGAATTTATGGAATGAGGCTAAAGCGAATTCCGGTATTTCTTCGGGTTTGTATCCCCAGGACATTATTGACCAGTATAAAAATGCTAAACCGGGTGATCCGGAATATCCTAATTATGATTGGTTGGGCGAACATATCCACAGTACGTTCTCACATAATCACAATGTAGCTGTTTCCGGCGGATCGGATAAGATGTCATACAATGTCTCTATGTATTATGCCGATGAAAACGGAACAATGGACGGACACGGATATAAGAAGTATAATTTTACGGCAGATCTGCAAAGCCAGATAACCAAATGGATGAAATTCGGTTCGTATGTGGGGTTTATGAGAGGGGACAGAAAACGTCCTTATGAGGGAGGCACAGACGGCAGCTTTACTTCTATTTTTGCACAGGCACCCACCTATGCACCTCAACGTTCCGACGGTTCATGGGTGTACAAGGCTTATCCGTGGGAAAGTAATAACAAGAATGTGATTGCTTTGGTCGGTAATGATGCATTACGTAAAAATACGAGTTATGATGTGAATGCACAGGCCTGGTTGACAATAGATATTGTTAAAGGGTTGTCCTGGCATACAAAGGGAGCGGTTCGCATGATCGCAGAAAGAGAGAAAGAATGGCGTCCGTTGGTAAAACTTTATAATTATCACTCCGGTGAATATATGAATGAACTGGATGTGGGTGCAAAAGGTCTGAATTCGAATGATTATCATACATTCTATACTTATCTGTATTCATATCTGAAGTATGATGTGTCAACAAAAGACCAGAATCATAATTTCGGTCTGCAATTGGGTTATTCTCAGGAAACAAATGATTATGATTGGCTGAAGGGGTATAGAAAAGATTTTCCGTTCCCGTTGACAGAAATTGATGCCGGTTCGAAAGAATTACAGGAGGCAGAAGGAAATCTTGAGCAATGGTCGTTAATGGGTATTTTCGGACGTTTCAATTATAACTATAAGGAACGTTATTTGTTTGAGGCCAACTTCCGTTATGATGGTTCTTCCCGCATTAATCCCGACGACAGATGGGGTATATTCCCTTCTTTCTCTGCCGGTTGGAGAATGACAGAAGAACAGTTTATGCAGAATTTGCATTGGTCATGGTTGAATAGTATGAAGATTAGGGCTTCCTGGGGACAGTTAGGTAATCAGAATATTGGTATATACCCTTATCAGGCAGTCATGGAAAATGAGGGAAATTATACATTTGATAATTCTTCTTTGTCGACCGGTTATGCACAAACCAAGTATGCAAACCGGAATATAACATGGGAGACTACTACCGTTACTGATATAGGTTTGGAGGCAACAGTATTCAATGGTCTTAATGTTACGCTTGATTGGTATAAAAAGAAAACAAAAAACATTCTCCGGGATGCCCAGGTTACAGGGGCTTTAGGATTGGATGCACCTGTTATAAATAACGGTGAGATGGAGAATAAAGGCTTTGAAATTAATACGCAGTATGTAAATAATATTAAAGGCGGTCTTTTCAAGGGATTAAATTATAATGTAGGTTTCTATTTTGACCGTAACAGGAACAAGGTGACAAAGTTTGGTGCTGATGAAATATCCGGACATTATTTGCGTCAGGAAGGTTTGCCTTACAATTCTTATTATATGCTGGATTGTATCGGTATTTTTAGGGATGAGGATGATGTGAAAAATTCACCCAAACAGTTTAATGATAATACATTGCCGGGCGACCTGAAATATCGTGATGCCAATAATGACGGTGTGATAGATAATAATGACCGTGTAGTGATTGACGGACGATTCCCTAAATTTGAGTATGCATTTAATTTGTCTGCCAGTTGGAAGGGATTTGACGTTTCTCTTCTGCTGCAAGGTGTTGAAGGAAAGAAACATTATGTTACGGATTGGGGATTACAGCCATTCCGTCAGGGTAGTGCTCCGACAATTGATTATGTAAAATATCGCTGGACAGAAGATAATCCGGATAACGCAAAGTATCCGAGAATGTATTTTGATGATTTCGGCGGTAGCAAGAATACAAGAAAGAATTCTTACTTTTTGAAAGATGCTTCTTATTTGCGTCTCAAGAATCTGACAATAGGCTATACTATTCCTGTAGAGTTGACAAGGAAAATGTTGGTTGAAAGGATACGTATATTCTTCTCCGGTGATAATCTGGCGACAATTACCAATTATCCGGAATTGGATCCGGAAAGAGAAGAAGACGGTCGTTTTGTCGCTTATCCGCAAAATAAGATTTGTTCATTTGGTATTAACGTCCAATTTTAATTCGATATGGTTATGAAGAAAGCTAAATATTATTTGCTGCTGGCATTGGTTGTTATCATGAGCGGATGTGATGATTTTCTGGAAAAGAATCCGCCGTCCAAACCTTCGGAGAATACATTCTGGAAACAAAAAAGCGATTTGGATATGGCTCTGACCGCCTGTTACGGGACAATGACGAAATTTAGCCATGGTTATTTTTCATTCGGTACTCCTCAATGGGATAGCTTTGTTGATAATTGTCATAGTGTGGGAGAAGGAATCACTTTTGATGTATTCCAAGGGAATATAGACCCGTCAACTGTAGGTATAATTCAAGATGTATATAAAGGTTCATATGTCGGGATTACCCGTATGAATTTATTTCTTTATCAATTGGACCGGTACGAAAATACCGACTTATCGGAAACAGAGAGAGATTTTTATAAAGGACAGGTACTTTTCCTCAGAGCATTTTATTATTCATTCTTGTATAGATGTTATGGAGATGTTCCTTTGATCCTTGAACCCCTCGATCTTGAAACACAATATCAGCCGAAAGTTGAAGCTGCAAAAATCTTAGAACAGATTTATTCGGATCTGGATGATGCCATTGGACTGTTGCCGGACAATACCTATTTGGAATTACCCGGAAGAGTGACAAAAGGTGCGGCTCTTGCTTTAAAGGTCAGAATTATGTTATATGACGCATATAATGACAACGGAAAAGCTGATATTGAAAAAATGGGGAATATACTGACTGTAGCTGAGCAAATAAAAGGCTATTCGTTAAGTAATGATTTTGAAAGTATTTTTCAGGGTGCAGGGCAGGAAACGAATACGGAGATCATTTTCTCGACGAAATATCTGGCTCCCAATAATTGGCATACGAGTGATCTATGGTTTGGCGCATGGTTACGTTGTGCTCCTTTGACGAACCTGGTGAGTGAATTTGAGTTTAAGGACGGTACTTCTTTTTCTACGGAAAATCCGTTATATAATCCGGAAAACCCGATCGAAAACCGAGATCCCCGTTTGGATATGTCTACTTTTTATCAGCAATTGGTTATGGGAGATGTCGAACAGCCTGTTACGGGCGTTTTGCCGACCGGTTACGGACTGAAGAAATTTGTAACCCGCGACAAGACGCAGTATCCGATCGGGTATAATACGCGTAGTGATCAGGACTGGGTACATTTCAGATATGCCGAAATATTGCTGGCTATAGCGGAGGCAGAGAATGAAGTGAATGGCCCGACTCAGAAAGCGTATGATGCGATTAACAGTATCCGTGCCCGTAAAGGTGTTGATATGCCGCCGTTACCGACAGGTTTGAATCAGACACAGATGCGCGAAAAGATACGTCATGAAAGGCGGATAGAATTAGCATTCGAAGGGCATCGCTATTTTGATCTGAAACGATGGCGTATTATTGGAGAAATTATGAATAACTTTGACGAGCCGACATTGCCATTGTATAAATCTGTATTTGAAGATCGTTTTTATTTGTGGCCGATACCGCAAAGTGAGATTGACAAGAACAATGGCGTTTTGGTTCAGAACCCGAATTACAAATAAAACAGAGATATGAATAAGTTAATCAAAAATCGCGGGCTGCTTCTTTCTTTAGGCAGCCTGGCAGTCTTTAGCAGTTGTGCCCAACAACAGCCACAGGAAGCAAAGAAGCCGAATATCGTGTTCATCTTTGCGGATGATATGGGATATGGAGATGTTTCTGCATTGAATGAAAACTCCAAGATAAAAACGACTAATATCGACCGGATTGCCAATGAAGGAGTTATTTTTACAGATGCACATTCCAGTTCATCCGTCAGCACACCTTCGCGTTATAGTGTGTTGACCGGACGGTATAACTGGCGTTCCGATCTCAAATCCGGTGTATTGATGGGATACAATAAGGCTTTGATCGCTCCGGACCGCAGAACGATCGCTTCTGTGCTGAAGGATCAGGGGTATCAGACTGCCTGTATCGGTAAATGGCACCTCGGATGGGATTGGAATAATATAGAAGCAGGGCCGGATAGTGTGGATTTTAGCAAACCTATCTCCAACGGGCCTACGACAAGAGGTTTCGATTATTTCTATGGGATCATTGCTTCCCTGGATATGGCTCCTTATGTTTATGTGGAAAATGATATGCCGACTGCTTTGCCTGACCGGGTGACTGTGAATGACGGTATGAAGTATTGGCGTAAGGGACCGACGGCTTCCGATTTTGATCATGAACAGACGTTACCCAATTTTATCAACAGGGCGGTGGATTATATCCATGATAAATCAAAGGAAGACAAGCCTTTCTATCTGTATCTCCCGTTACCGGCTCCTCATACTCCGATCTTGCCGATCAAGGAGTACCAGGGTAAATCCGGTCTGAATCCTTACGGCGATTTTGTACTGATGGTGGATGATATGGTAGGTAAGGTAATGAAAGCATTGAAAGATGCCGGTGTTGATGATAATACAATATTGGTATTCAGTACCGACAATGGTTGCAGTCCGCAGGCCAAGTTTGATGAACTACAGGAAAAGGGGCATTATCCGAGTTATATTTATCGCGGGCATAAAGCCGACTTATTTGACGGCGGTCACCGTATCCCTTGTGTGGTAAGATGGCCGGCACAGGTTAAACCTCATACGGTAAGCCAGACGGTCTGTCTGACTGATTTCTTTGCAACGTTTGCCGCTGTTGCCGATTATCAGTTGAAAGATTCTGAAGGTGAGGACAGCTACAATATCCTGCCTTTGTTGTTGAATGAGAAAGAAAGTAATGTTATCCGTGAGGCTACGGTTCATCATTCGATCAATGGTGATTTCACGATCCGTAAGGGAGAATGGAAACTCTTGTTGTCTCCCGGCTCCGGCGGTTGGAGTTTTCCGAGACCGGGTACGGATGATGATGTAATTAAAACATTGCCGTTGGTTCAGTTGTATAATATGAAGGATGATCCGGCAGAAACAAAAAATGTATATGCAGAACATCCTGAGATCGTGAAAGAGTTGAAGGAGCTGATGATAAAATACGTCAGGGAAGGCCGTAGTACTCCGGGAGTCCCCCAGAAAAATGATGGTCCCGAAGTCTGGAAGCAACTAAGCTGGATAGAAGAATAAATATTTTGAATCGTTGGATAATCCCGGAAAACAGTTACTTTTGTTTTCCGGGATTTTATTTATCTGAGAGAGAGATGTTAACAGAAAAGAGGAATATACCGTATGATTTTGAAGAAATATATGTATCATATTTCTCCAGAATGAAATGTTTTGCTCAGGAATATGTCCTGTCTGAAGAAGATGCGGAAAACATAGTACAGGATGTTTTTACAGAACTTTGGGAGAAAAAGGAGCTTCTTACCTATAACATAAATTTAGTTGCTTTCCTTTTTACATCGATAAAAAACAGGTGCATCGACCATTTACGCCATGATATCGTTGTAAGAGAGGCTGTAAGCCAAATGCAAGAAGAGTATCAGATTACTTTAAAAGTAAAACTGGCGTCATTGGAATTATTTGACCAATCACTTTTGTCGGAACAGGATATTGAAAAGATAATATCGGAAGTGATAAATTCTTTACCGGAAAAATGCCGAGAGATTTTTATTAAAAGTAAAATAGAAGGGAAGAAACAGAAAGATATTGCCGTAGAAATGAATATATCTCTTAAAACTGTTGAAAACCAAATGAATATTGCTTATAAGAAACTAAAGTCTGAACTGAAAGACTACTTGCCTCTTCTTTTATTTTTTCTGAATAACTAAAAAATTGGATATCTCCTTTGGGGGTTTTCATCCCTTCATCCGTTTATTAATTATTAAACGGAAAATATGGACAAACGAATAGAAAAATACTTTTATGAGGAGCTTTCCCCGGAGGAACGTTTATCCCTGCTGCATGATGTTGAAGCAAATGAGGAACTGAAGAGGCAATTTGCGGAATATCAGAATATGTACGCTTTATTGAATCTGGGGCATCAGATGGAAAACAGGGAGGTCGGCAAAGATAAATTTGATCAGTTTATTTCCGCGAAACAACGTGGAGTTAGCTTAAAACTGTGGGTACGGCGATTAAGTTATGCGGCAGTTGTTGCAGTATTAGTCGTATCATCAAGTATATTGACATATTTATATATGCAGAATAGTTTGCAACAGAATTTATTATCCAATACAATGAATACTTTATATACACCAGCCGGGCAACGTGCACAACTTGTTTTACAGGATGGAACGGAGGTTTGGTTGAATGCAAAGTCGAGGTTGGTTTATCCGGCCCAGTTTGTTGGGAAAGAAAGACGAGTGACTGTTGAAGGAGAGGCTTTCTTTAATGTGGCGAAAAATCCTTCAAAACCGTTTATTGTCTCAACACAGGATATCGATATGAAAGTACTGGGTACGCAGTTTAACGTTTACTGCTATCCGGATGCCGGATATATACAGACTAGTTTGTTGGAAGGTACTGTCAAAGTATTTTTTCCTGATAAGGAGAAAGAAGGGATTATTTTGAAGCCGGATCAACAAGTTACTGTTTCAGAGGGAAAAATGATTGTATCACAGATAAGCCTCGAAGAGCGTTTTTTGTGGCGTGAGGGTATTTATGCCTTTGAAAACGAGCCTCTGATCGATATTCTGAAGAAAATGGAGTTATATTACGACGTTAGGATTATAGTAAAAGATGCTTCCTTGTTTAATGATACTTATACAGGTAAGTTCAGGCAGCGTGATAGTCTGGATGATGTATTTCGGGTATTGCAGCAAATACGGAAATTTAAAGTAGAAAAAGATAAAGACCGGAATATAATAACCTTAAGTAAATAGAATGTTAAACTAAAAACGAAATGCTTATGAGGAAATAACACAAGTAAAAACAAAAGCGGCAGAAGCTACCAACAACTGCCGCCGATGTAAAGTAAACACAAGACGTAAAATTTTTTAGTATTCACTTTAAACATTGAACAAATGTATGAAAAGAAAAACTTTGTTACAGTATTTTGCTGTGCATAATAACAGCGTTAAAGATTTTTTTAGGATTATGAGAATATCGCTATTACTTTTATTTGTCTGTGTATGTCAGTTGATGGCAACAGATATGGATGCGCAAAACACAATTGTTAAAATCAAACAAAATAATATTTCTATCAAGCAGTTGATAAAAGAGATTGAGTTACAGACTGACTATTTAGTTGTTTTCCGAAATCAGGATGTAGATGTGGATAAGCTGATCTTTTTTAAAAAGACCTCAGCTAAAGTGACGGAACTTTTGGAAGAAGTGTGCAGGAATGCTAATATTAATTATGTATTTGAAAATAATTATATCACCTTATCCAAAGGCATTCAGGAGATAAAACAAAATAAGAAAAAGGTAACAGGAGTTGTAATTGACGCTAAAGGAGAACCGATAATCGGAGCTAATGTTGTAGAGATAGGAACATCTAATGGTATTATTACAGATGTAGATGGAAACTATTCATTGGAAGTCGGTGATGGCGCGACTCTTCAGTTCTCATTTATTGGCTATTTGAGTCAGAGTGTTAATGTGAAGGGAAAAACAGTTCTTAATATTACTATGCAGGAGGATACACAGGCTTTAGATGAGGTTGTAGTAGTCGGTTATGGTACGATGCGTAAAAGAGATCTTACAGGTGCCGTAGCCCAAGTACGTCCTGATAAGTTGCTTAAAGAAGGTATTACTACGGTACAAGATATTTTACGGACAGGAGTACCGGGTTTGAATGTCGGCGTTAGTTCTTCTGCCAAAGGTGGCGGATCATTGCAGGTCAGAGGCCAGCGTTCATTATCGGGAAATAATGATCCTTTGATTGTAGTGGATAATGTTATATTTTTTGGTGAATTATCAGAAATCAATCCTCAGGATATTGATCAGTTAGATGTACTGAAGGATGCATCTTCTGCTGCAGTGTTTGGTGCCAAGTCGGCTAATGGTGTTATTATTATAACGACTAAAAAAGGAAAATCAGAAAAACCGACTGTACGTTTTGACGCTAACTGGGGAGTTGTCACTATGGGAAGACAACGCAAAGTGTACGATGCCAATGAATATCTGGACTTTCGTTCAGATTGGTTTGACAGCCAGACTGGTTTTGTTAATCCGGGTAAATATAGACAACCGACTGCTGCAAATCTGAAGAAATATGGTTTAACGATTGATGAGTGGAGAGCAATGTCAGTAGAACAGGGGACAGATGATGAAATCTGGCTGAGTCGTTTAGGCTTGTTCGATAAAGAAAAAGAAAACTATTTTGCCGGTAAAACGTATGATTGGTACGATGAAGCATATCGAACAGGAATCAAGCAGGACTATAATGCGAGTATTTCCGGTCGTGGCGAAAAGGTGAATTATTATTTCTCATTGGGATACTTGGATTCAAAAGGACAAATTATTGGGGATGATTATAAGAGTATTCGTTCGAATCTAAAGGTAGATGCCACCGTTGCCAATTTCTTGACTTTAGGAGCAAATGTGAATTTTCAGGATCGCACAGATGGAAATTTAGCTGTAAAGCCGGAAGATGTATTAAAAAAGAACTCTCCATATTCTACGCCTTATGAAGAAGACGGTAGTTTGGCATGGCATCCTATGGGTGAAAATCCTTTAAATATGGGGTATAACTATCGTTTTGATAGACAGTATAAAGATTTGGAACGTGGTTATACTACACTGAATACTATTTTGACGGCAAAGATTAAATTACCTTTTAATATTAGCTATACGCTTAATTTTACTCCGCGTTTCCAATGGTATCATAATCGTTATCACGAGTCTTCACAGCATCCGGAATGGAAAACGAAACATAATGGTGCTGTAGACAGAGAACAAACACAGCGATTTGAGTGGTTGGTTAATAATACGATTAACTGGGATTATACATTTGCTAAAAAGCATAAAGTGAATGTAACATTGGCTCAGGAAGCCGAGGAACATAGAAAATGGACAGATAAAATTAATGCACGTGATTTTATTCCGACAGATGCATTGGGGCTACATTATGTAGGAGGTGCCGACAAATTAAAAAGTTCTTTTTTAACAGAAGATACTCACAGTACGGGGGATGCCTTGTTAGCTCGTCTATTCTATTCGTATGATGATAAATATATGACAACGTTATCGGTTCGTCGTGATGGATATTCTGCGTTTGGAACATCGAATCCGAGAGCAACTTTCATGTCGGCTGCTTTGGCCTGGGCATTTACGGAAGAGGACTTTTTTACCTGGGAACCGATGAGCCGTGGTAAGTTAAGAGCTTCTTGGGGATCCAACGGTAATCGTGGTGTCGGAATATATGATGCCCTCTCTAACTTGACGACCGGATCAGGGCCTTATGGTTATATAGGTTCAAATGGATCTTTGCAGGAAATTTCAATGTTGTATGTCAGTCGTATGGCGAATCCGAACCTGCGTTGGGAAAGAACTACTTCCTGGAACTTTGGACTTGATTTTGGCTTCCTGAATGATCGTATCATAGGTAGTATTGAATATTACCATATGCCAACTACAGATTTGGTTATGAGTCAGAGCTTGTCTGATATTACCGGTTTTTCAAGCATTACCACAAATTTGGGTGAAGTTCAGAATAAAGGTTTTGAATTGACACTAAATACATTGAATATTCAGAATAGGAATTTTGAATGGAATTCCAGCCTGAATGTTTCCCTGAACAGGAATAAGATCGTGCATTTATATTATACTTATGAAGATGTATTGGATGAAAATGGTAATGTAATTGGAAGAAAAGAAGTGGATGATGAAAAGAATAAATGGTTTATCGGTCATGATATTAATGAAATATGGAATTATCAATATGAAGGAATCTGGCAGTTAGGTGAAGAAGAGGAGGCTGCTAAATATAAACAGGTTCCGGGAGACCCTAAATTCAAAGATATATATGATGTCGAAAACAGAAGATATTCCAATGATGATAAAGTATTTTTAGGATCTACTTCCCCCCGTTTCCGTTGGTCGTTTAGAAATGACTTTACATTTTGGAAGAATTTTAATGTCTCTGTAAATATTTATTCTAAGTGGGGACAGAAAGGTTCTGAAGAGTTTATTAATAGTGGATATGAAGCAGAGCGACAAAATGTGTATAAGCTAAAATATTGGACTCCGGAGAATCCTACGAATGATTATGCCCGCTTAGGTGGTTCGAATGTGGCTAGTGGTGGTCAACGTATTATAGATAAGTCATTTATACGTTTGGAAAGTATTGCACTGGAGTACAATGTACCTAAAAAGTTTTTATCGAAATACCATTTAGGAGGACTGCGTGTATCGGGAAGTGTTCGTAATGTGGCTTGCTGGACTAAGGAATGGCAGTATAATGATCCGGAATACGGAAGTCTGGTTCCTGTTTCATTTAATTTCGGTTTAAGTTTAACGTTATAAAAACAATAAAACATGAAAAATAAAAAGCATATTAAATATATTATGATGGCTGCAGTTTTGTCATCAGCATTGATGATTTCTGGATGTTCTGAGGATTTTTTGAAACCGGACCCTCTCTCTTTTTATGAGCCATCCAAGACTTTTAGAACAAAGGAAGGACTAGAGTCTGCTTTAGCTACTTGTGACAAGCATTTACGCAATATGTATTTTCATTGGCAAGATGCGGACGGAGCTCCTTTTGTTTCTGAAAATCTTTTTTCAGAGATGGCGGTGAATGGAACAACAGACCAGCCTTCAATACCTGGAGTAGGGATTGATCTTGTTACACTGATGCAACCTACTGCTACTGATAATGCTTCAACGATAAGGTATACTTACTTTTGGAGTCAAGCTTATGCTGGTATTAAATATGCAAATTCCATCATTACGAATATTGACTATGTAGAGGGACTGGATCCTAAGTTACATGATGAAATGTTGGGAAGAGCTTATTTTCACCGTGCCTACAGATATTTTAATACAGTCTTTCAATATAAGGATATACCGTTGTTTACGAGAGAAGTACAGGGTACAAAATTCGATTATAAATCGACAAAGCGTTCCGTTATTCTGGATATGATCACAAAAGATTTGGAATATGCTGTTCAAAATGTGCCGGAAGTTGCTGATTATGGAGGTATGATTGATAAAGGAACTTGTCGCCATTTATTGATTAAATGTTATTTGGCAACAGGACAGTTTGATAAAGCAATTGAAGAGGCTAATATTTTAATCAATAACTCAGGATATGCGTTAATGACTGAAAATTTCGGAACCTTTATCAATCCGATGCCGGATGTTCATCCTGTTACACGCAATGTAATCTGGGATTTACACAGACCTGAAAATAAAATGACATCGGCGAATAAAGAAGCAATCTTTTGTATGATTAGTCGTAATGAATCAGCGGAAAGTAGTATTCGTCTTAAAACAATGCGTAATGCAGTTCCTTTTTGGCCTGCTGCTGGAGCTATTGGAATCATGACTCCGAATGGTAAACAAGGCATGGATATTACTACAACTTATTTCAATTATAAAAAAACTTATGGGCGTGGAGTTGCTCGCATGCGTCCAACGAATTATAACCAATATACGTTGTGGGTAAATGATTCGACAGATTTGCGCCATAGCGTGAAACATGGAAATTGGATGGTAATGGAAAATTTCAAATATAATCATCCTAAATTATTCTCGGAGGGAAATGAGTATGCAGGGAAAAATATTCGTTTGTATGGGGATAATGGAGAATTGTTATGTTCCGATACGATACGAAACTGGTTTAACTGGCCTCATTATAAAACTTGGGTAGAAGATCCTAATTATGAGAATAGCAATAACTATGAAGGAGGAGAAGGAGATTGGTATATGTTTCGTTTGGCCGAAACGTATCTTTTGAGAGCTGAAGCGTATATGTGGAAAGGGGATGTAGCTAAAGCTGCAGAAGATGTCAATACGATTCGTAAAAGATCCCAATGTTCAATACTGTTTACTCCGGGAGAAATGAATATGGGAGTTATAATGGACGAAAGAGCAAGAGAATTATATCTGGAAGAATGGCGTCATGTTGAATTAAGTCGTGTTTCTTATATTTTCGCATTGACAGGACAGACTGATGAATTCGGAAAGACTTATACGGAAGAAAAATTGTCTGATGATAGTTATTGGTGGCAAAGGATTTGTAAATACAATAATTTCTATAATTCGGGTATAAAAACTCGTTCCGGAGTAAAGTATACTATTGCTCCGTATCATATATTCTTCCCGATCCCTCAAGGTACCATTGATGCGAACAGAGAAGGTCGCATCAATCAAAACAAGGGATATGCTGGATATGAGTATAATGTAACTCCGTTTGACAATCTGGAAGAAGCGAAGGCTGCAGAATTGGATTATACCAATTAATAGTATGTCATTTGTTACCATTTGGCCTGGAGTGTTCCTATTTGTATAAGGAACATGTTACAGGTCGAATGGTAGTCTTTTGGAATAGAAGTTTTACGTTTGATAATTAAAAACTCTACATAACATGATAAAACATACTTTTAAATTATTGTTGGTTGTCGTAGCTTTAGTATATGTTCCTTTTGTTAAAGCGCAAGAGGATGACCGGATTGTCTGGATAGGTGCGATGACACGCATTGCCGATCCTGTATTGATTAATCTGAGTCAGAACACATTGAAAAAGAATATGCCTTATGAGTCTTTATCGAAGACAAGAAGTAAGTTTTCGCATCTGGAAGCTGTCGGACGTTTGATTTGCGGAATAGCTCCATGGCTAGAACTCGGACCGGATAATACCCCGGAAGGTCAATTGCGGGCGAAATATATTGATTTGGCAGTAAGAGGATTAAGGAATGCTGTTGATCCTAGTGCTCCGGATTATTTGGTTTTCGGAGAACCTTCCCAACCGTTGGTTGACGCTGCCTTTTTAGCTCAAGGATTGCTTCGTGCTCCTAAACAATTGTGGGAGAAGTTGGATGATCAGACTCAAAAACGGATGATCACAGAACTTAAACGTAGCCGGGGTATTAAACCTGGAGAAAACAACTGGTTGCTATTTGCTTCTATGGTGGAAGCTGCATTGCTGGAATTTACCGGCGAATGTGATATGGGGCGTTTGACATACGGAGTTTTTAAATTCCGTGACCAGTGGTATAAAGGCGATGCCATTTATGGAGATGGAAAGTTTTTTCATATGGACTATTATAACAGTTTTGTCATTCATCCAATGTTGACCGATGTTTTGAAAATGATGAAAAAACATCATTTGGAAGGTGCAGATTTTCTGGAAATACAATTGAAACGTCATACTCGGTATGCAGAACAACTGGAACGTTTTATCTCTCCGGAAGGGACCTTCCCTGCAGTGGGCCGTTCTATTTGTTATCGGTTCGGTGCTTTTCATGCATTAAGCCAAGCTGCATTATTACATATGTTACCAGGAAGAGTTAAGCCGGCACAAGTCCGTTGTGCATTGACGACAGTGATACGTAACCAATTTAAGTCTCCGGCCAATTTTGATTCGGATGGTTGGCTACGTGTTGGATTTACCGGTGAACAACTCGATATGTCCGAATCGTATATCAATACTGGTAGCGTGTATTTGTGTGCTGTCGGTCTGCTGGCGCTGGGATTGCCGACAACGGATGAATTTTGGTCGGAGCCGTTTGCCGAATGGACTAATCTGAAAGCTTGGAGTGGCAAAGAAGTAAAGGCGGACCATGCTCTTTAAATAGAAAAAGCTAGTTGGAATTATAAAAAATAAGTATTTATGAAAAACTTGGTAGGTATTATATTACTCATTTTAATTTTTTGTCAGGGGAATTTGTGTGCTCAACAGTATGATGAGGCCCCTTCTTATGCAGAAGATTATGCATTTGTTACACAGGATGGCGCCTGGTGTTGGTTCTCTGATCCAAGGGCTGTCTATGTGGAAAATAAAATAATAGGAGGATTTGTTGATAAACAAGGAAGTATATGGGCTTTCTCTTATGATCCGGTTAATCAGCAGAAAAAACAATATAAATTGAAGGATCAGCTGGACTATGACGATCATGCTAATCCTTCTGTAATGATTCTCCCGGACAAACGTATTATGATTTTCTTTTCGGCACATGGGGGAACGACAAATTCTCCAATCTATTATGCAACGACTGAAAAGCCGGTGGATATTAGTTCATGGAGTAAATTAGATTCGATTGTTCCTAAAATGCCGGGAAATCTTGGGGTTTGTTATACGAATGCTGCAATGCTTTCTGGAGAGAATAATAGAACTTATCTCTTTTTTAGGGGACGTAATTTTAAACCGACTTTTATTGCAAGTGATGATTTAAAGAATTGGAGTGCTCCGGTAACAATTGTTGTCAACGATAGTATTTACGGTGAGAGTGGACGTCCATACATGAAAATGACAACGAACCATAAAGATAAAATCTTTTTTGCTTTTACTGATGCACATCCGCGGGATAGGGCAACCAATTCTATCTATTTCATGATGTATAAAGATGGAAAATTATGTAAGGCAAACGGAGATGTTGTGTCAGAGAGTATGGAGCATGCAGTTATGCCCAGTCAGGTTGATAAAGTATATGATGCTACAAAAACATTCGATAAAGCCTGGATCTGGGATATTGCATTCGATAAGGATGAAAATCCAGTACTTGTGTATGCTCGTTTCAGTGATCGGGATAACAGTCATTCTTATTGGTATGCCCGTTGGACTGGTAGTGAGTGGGAAAATCATCTTATTACTAAAGCCGGGCAATGGTTTCAGCGATCAAATTATGTAAAAGAAAAACCTGAATATGAATGTAATTATTCCGGTGGTGTTTATTTGGATCATGAAAATCCTTCAATCGTTTATACTTCCCGACCAATAAACAATGTTTTTGAGATTGAGCGATGGATTTTTGTCGGAGGTAAAGAAAAGTGGAAAACGGAAACGATCACCAGTGAGTCTTCACGTGATAATGTACGACCATTTGTCGTTAGAAATCATAAGGGAGGCCAACCGGATGTTTTATGGATGTATAACTATGAGTATCCGGGTTTCAGAGCATACAATTCGGCGATCCGTATCAATCAAAAAGCAAAAGGCTTCAGCTCGGAGTTGAATAAAGAGGCAATATCACAAGTGGCAAATGCTGTCTTTGATTGGCAAATGAAAGATTATAAAGTAAATAGAAATAGTTGTAATCAGGGATGGGTAAGCGGTGTTCTGTACAATGGTTTATTTGATTGGGCTGACTGCTCTAATAATAAAGGCTATATCGATTTTCTGAATAAGATATTTTCAGGTTTCTCCTGGCAAGTGGGTAACAGAATGTATCATGGTGATGATCTTTGTGTTGGACAGGCCTATTTGGATATGTATGCTAAGTTTAAAAAAGAGAATATGTTGGTCCCGACAAAAGCCCGGGTTGATTGGGTGATGGCTAATCCTCCGGCAGAAAATATCGATGTAATGAAGGGGCATAGTGATCGTTGGTGGTGGTGTGATGCTTTATATATGGCTCCCCCTGTATATGCTCGTTTATACACTCTGACAGGGAACAAAAAATATATGAAGTTTGCACATAAGGAATTTTTGGCAACATATGATCATTTATATGACAAAGAGGAGCATTTGTTTTATCGGGATGCAAGATATCTAGATACGAAAGATGAAAATGGGACAAAGGTTTTCTGGAGCCGTGGTAATGGTTGGGTAATAGCGGGTTTAGTGGAGGTATTGAAGAATCTGCCGGAAGAGGATAAAAAGTACCGTCCGTTTTATCTGCAATTATATCGGGAGATGTGTGAAAAACTGATCGAACTTCAGGGGGAAGATGGTTATTGGCGTTCTAGTTTGTTGAACAAAGAGACTTTTCCTATGCCGGAAACAAGTGGAACAGGTCTATTTACTTATGCTTTGGCTTATGGCGTTAACCAGGGGCATTTACCTAAGGATAAATATATGCCGGCTGTAGAAAAGGGTTGGAATGCATTGGTAAAAGCTGTAAATACAGAAGGAAAAATTGGCTGGGTTCAAATGGTGGCAGATAAACCGGGAAAGGTTGAAAAGAAATCGGTTAGAGGCTATTCGGTCGGAAGTCTATTGATGACAGCAGCAGAGTTATATGAATTCTTGGAAAAAAAATAGATATTATGAGTTTTGGGGACTATTTAAAATATTCAATTTGTTTTCTAGCATTATTTTCTTGTCAATATTCGGGAAAGAAGGAAAAGCTTTCCCTGTGGACTGACATGTACAATGTCATTTGGGATCAACCATCTTTGAATGCATCGGAATCTATGCCATTTGGAGGAGGAGATATCTGTTGTAATGTGTGGGTCGAGTCTGGTGATATTTTACTTTATATGCAGAAAAGTGGCTGTTTTAGCGAAAACGGAGAATATTTGAAATTAGGGCGTGTCCGATTACGTCTTTCTCCTAACCCATTTATTCAATATACTAAATTTGAACAATGTTTAAAACTGAAAGATGGTTCCATTCT
Source organism: Parabacteroides sp. AF17-3 (assembly GCF_003635445.1). Lineage (NCBI taxonomy): Bacteria > Pseudomonadati > Bacteroidota > Bacteroidia > Bacteroidales > Tannerellaceae > Parabacteroides > Parabacteroides sp. AF17-3. The sequence goes on from NZ_QTMM01000009.1 coordinate 132,966, forward strand.
GATATCGGCCAATAAGGATAACGGAGAGTCTGTTTGTATCAAAGTCTGGGTAGATATATTTACCCAGTCTATCCATTTTGACATGCATTCGAATAAAAAAATAGCATTAGAAGCTTTTTACGAGAATTGGAGAACGGAAGATAAGGAACTGACTGATAAAAATAGAGGACGTTTCGGTTGTTTTGGACTGGAAGGTTATCCGGGGAAAGTTATCAAGAAAAAAGATCAGATTGTTTTTTCTGAAAATGGGATTCTGTTTTATCATAGGAATACAGGGAATACCTTATCACCGGATGTAATGATCGAGCAACAGAAGCTTTCCCGTTATAAAGATGAAATATGCAATACTATTAGTAATCTGACATTCGGAGGCTTTATATTTGGAGATAATTTGGTCGCTGGAAGTATAACAGAAGGAAAGTATTGCAACACCGATTTTAAATCCTGGTCTCTGAAAAGTAAAAAGGCCAGTAATGACTATCATTTCCAGATTGCAACTTATAAGGAGCAAACTGCAGATGTTAATCAATGGATCTCCTGTTTAAAAGAAAAGGCTGCTGTGGCAAATAATGAAAAAGGAAATCCGGAGAGAAACACAGAATGGTGGAGAGAATTTTGGAATCAAAGTTGGATAATTACAGATCCAACCAGAAGGGATTCTGCCTGTTTGTGGGAGGTCGGTCGTAACTATCAGTTATTTCGCTATCAGTTAGGTTGTAATTTATATGGAGAATATCCTTCTAAATTTAATGGAGGGAATCTTACTTTTGACCCTGCATATGTCGATTCCAGATTAGAGCATGATCCGGATTGGCGACAATGGGGTGGAGATGTTTTTACGGCGCAAAATCAACGTCTTCTTTTTTGGCCTCTGTTAAAAAGTGGAGATTTTGACGGGATGATAGCCCAGTTTAATTTGTATAAACGTGGATTGAAGGGTGCACAATTGAGGGTTCAGGAATATTTTGGACACAATGGCGCCATGTTCTGCGAATATGCAAATGATGCAGGACTTGATTTTGGAGCTGGATGGGGCTGGAATGATAGTAATATTAGGCAACGGGGAAAAGAACTGCCATTCGGTTCGCCGGAGATAAAAGCTGTCAACACTTATTTTGAGCCGGTGGAACATGGAGTTATGGCTAATGGTTCTATTGCCTATCATTGGGAATCACAGGTCGAACATGCCTATATGATTTTGGAATATCATCGTTTTACCGGCAGGAATATTGACGAATATATGCCTTTTATCAAAAATGCCTTGATCTTTTTCGATGAACATTATCAGAAAAGAGAATTGATGAGGACCGGGAAAGCTTTGGATAATAACGGTAAGCTAGTATTTTTCCCGTCTACTTCCTGTGAATCATATCGTGGAGCGAAGAATCCTGCGGATTTGGTTTCGGGTATTCATTCTTGTTTGGAGGAGTTACTGAGGTTGAAGAGTGATTCTATTTCAGAAAAGGATAGGACTTACTTCTCTTCTTATTTGCAGCGATTGCCCGGTCTGTATTATGATGTGATGAAAGGGGATACAATAGTGAAACCGGCAGAATCGTTTATTAAATATCAAAATGTGGAGTGTCCGCAATTTTATCCACTTTTTCCGTTTAACCGATATGATATCAATAGTAATAAAATTCAGTTGTTTAAGAACACTTGGAAGCATGGGAGTTTCCCTAAAAATATGGTAATCAGTTGGCACCAGGATGGTATTTTTTATGCACGAATGGGGATGGTAGATGAGGCGTATAGTTATAACATGCAGAAGTTGAAAAGTGCAGAACGACGTTTTCCTACGTTTTGGGGACCTGGTCATGATTGGGTTCCGGATCATAATTGGGGAGGATCAGGTATGATTGGTTTGCAGGAGATGTTGTTGCAGACAGTAGGTGATAAAATACATATATTACCTTGTTGGCCCAAAGAGAAAGATGTGTATTTTAAGTTACATGCACCACAGAACACAACTGTTGAGGTCGAATATAGTGGTGGTAGAATTCAAAAATTGGAAGTTCTTCCAGCCAACCGTATGAAAGACGTAGAGGTGTTTCTGGAGTAAATTCTAAACAATCGATGACTGATATTAAATCCGGGTAATTCATAGGAACATTCGAAGCGTCACCGCTGGTATATCGTGCACCGGTAGTGGTACTTCGAGTGTACCTAAAAATACAGCAAGATTGAAAGATGTATGATTTTTATTCTTTTGTTTTTGAATTATGTAAATATATGTGTGGATGGGATGGATTTGTGTGAAAACCAATAAAAACACATTGGTTCAGTAGGGTATGCAAACCTTTGCGTAAATTTTTCTTCTTACAATTGGGACGAATTGGGAAATAATGACGTACTTTTGAAATGGAAAAAAACTTAATGACTTATTAAAGCCTTATGGCAGAAGTATTTGGATATTCGTCAAGGTAGTAATCGATATTTAATAAAACAATAATTAAATTTATGAACTATTTGAAATTAGTGCATTTGTTTCTAGCTGTAACCATGATGGGGACGGTGATGATATCTTGTGTAAAAAAAGAAGCACCGGTAAGATTCGCCATTGCATCGGATTTTCATGCACCGGATGTTCCGGGCGGGAAGGAACGTGTTGAAACATTTATTAAAGCGGCCAGTGATGAGAATGTCGATTTTATCATTGAACTAGGGGATTTTTGTCGACTTGACAGTGCGAGCCAAGTGTACAGAGATGTATGGAACAGTTTTAAAGGAGAAAAACATCATGCCATAGGGAATCATGACCTTGACCGTTACAGTGTAGATGAATATGTAGTGGGAATGGGTATGCCGAATCGTTATTATTCATTTGACAAGGGTAATTTTCATTTTGTGGTACTTGATGGTAATAATTATTCCGATGGTGAAGAAATTCATCATTATGACCATGCGAATTATGGGAAGTATCCGTTGAGCAACCATTCGTATATGGACAAGGAGCAAATGGAATGGCTGGAAAAGGATTTGGCATCGACGGACTTGAAGACCGTTTTGCTGTCTCATCAAAGTTTGGATAGTGAACTTAAAAACGGTGTAGAAGTGCGGAACATTCTGGAAAAGGAAAACAAACGTGCGGGATTTAAGAAAGTGCTACTTGCTTTCAGCGGGCATAACCATAGTAATTATACGAAAAATATTAATGGGATCACCTATATGCAGATCAATAGTGCTTCCTATGTGTGGATCGGCAAGGAGACTATGACAGAGAAGCGATTTCCAAAAGAAATCAATGATAAATATGGCCTGATGGCATATTCTATGATGTATGATAAACCTCTGTATGCTATTGTGACATTGACAGAAGAGGGTGCTGATGTAAAAGGAGTAAAGGCTGATTTTATGCCTCCTGCACCGAAAGAAGTCGGGTTGGGTGATTCTATAGGCGGTTATCCTTTGGTGTCGACCATTGAAGATGTCTATGTGGAATTTACCGACAAGTAAAGAAATATCCGTAAACCTTTGTGTAATTTTTTACATATGTTAATTTATTGAATTAGAGATTTAAAGCGTATTTTTGGTTTCTCAACATATTTATCATATAAAACACATGAAAAAAATCTATTCATTTTTGGTAGGGACTATGCTTCTTTCTGCCTGTTCTCAAACGCAGGAATCGAGTATGCCTATTCAAAATACGATTAAAATTGAGGAGGGCGACACTAAAGAACTCATTATTGAGAAAGCTGCCCATGTGGTGCCGACTCCTAACCAATTGGCGGCACTGCAAAATGAGTTTATCGCTTTTATTCATTTCGGGCCGAATACGTTTACCCGGATGGAATGGGGGAACGGTATGGAAGATCCGAAAGTGTTCGATCTGAAGGAACTCGATACCGATCAGTGGTGTGAAGCGATGAAAGCTGCCGGCATGAAAATGGTTATTATTACCGTAAAGCATCATGACGGATTTGTCCTTTGGCAAAGCCGTTATACAAAACATGGCATTATGTCGTCGAATTTCCGGGACGGTAAAGGCGATGTCTTAAAAGACTTGTCCGCTTCTTGTCAGAAATACGGATTGAAGCTGGGTGTTTATCTTTCACCGGCCGATTTGTTCCAGATAGAAAGTCCTGACGGATTATATGGAAATCTCAGTGAATATACAAAACGAACCATCCCGCGCGAAGTGCCGGGCAGACCGTTTGCCAACCAAACGAAATTTGAGTTTGTGGTGGACGATTACAATGAATATTTCCTGAACCAGTTGTTTGAAATACTGACTGAATATGGCCCGATACATGAAGTCTGGTTTGACGGTGCACATCCGAAACGGAAAGGTGGCCAGACTTACAACTATCCGGCATGGAAAGAACTGATCCATAAACTGGCTCCGAATGCTGTGATATTCGGTCGTGAAGATGTTCGCTGGTGTGGTAACGAGGCCGGTGGAACCCGTCCTACGGAATGGAACGTAATCACTTACCAGGCAGATCCGGATACAATGACACAGTTTGCCGATATGACAGACCCCGTGCTGGGCGATCGCGAGAAACTATATCAGGCAAAATACCTGCATTATCAGCAGGCAGAAACTAATACGTCTATCCGTGAAGGCTGGTTCTACCGTGATGATACACATCAGAAAGTGAGAAGTGCCGATGATGTGTTCGATATTTACGAACGGGCTGTTGGAGGTAACTCTACCTTCCTGTTGAACATACCGCCTAACCGTGACGGTAAATTCTCTCCGGCAGACGTTGAGTCGTTGAAAAAGGCCGGTAAACGTATTCGCGAGACATACGGCACGGATTTGTTGGCTGGTGCTAAAGGTCCGAAAGAAGTTTTGGATGGAAAGAATGACACTTATTTGTTGATGAAAGAGAAGGAGTTTACCGTTACAATGCCTTCTCCTGTCACCCTCAACCGTATCATGCTTCAGGAAGCCATTGCCACTCATAGTGAACGTGTGGAGAAACATGCAGTAGACGCCTGGATCGACGGCGCCTGGAAAGAGATTGCTGTATCGACCAATATCGGTTATAAACGTATCCTTCGTTTCCCGGAGGTGACAACTGACAAGCTTCGTTTCCGTTTGTTGGAATCTCGCTTGATTCCGGTTATCAGCCATATCTCAGCCCATTATTACAAATCTCGTACGCCCCAGTTGAGCTTTAGACGAGATATGGATGGCAAAGTGGCTATCAAGCCTAAGTTGCAAGATTTCGGGTGGAATTCTCACGGACAGAATGCGGCTGAAAACCTGAATGTAGGATATAAGATTTATTATACGACAGATGGTACTGAACCGAGCGAAACTTCTACCGAATATAAAGAACCGGTTGTATTGGATCGTTGTGAATTGAAAGCGGTTGCTGTTTTACATGGTGAAAAAGGAGCTGTGGCCAGTGAACGACTGGGATTGATTAAGAAAGACTGGAAGTTGTCAGAGGTGAAAGGTAATCCGTTGTATCTGACTATTGACTTAGGAAAGAGCCAGGAACTGAGCGGATTGGCTTATACGCCACAGGCCGGTAAGAACTTCAAAGGAGGTGTGACCAAAGTTGTTGTCAAAGTCAGTGATGACGGACAGCAGTGGAAAACAGTGGAAAGTGTGGAGTTTGGGAATTTAGTGAACGACCCGACTAAACGTTTCCATTATTTCAAGAATACTGTTGCTGCCCGTTATGTGCGTATAGAACCTACTGTAATGGCACAGGAAGGCAAGCTTACTTTGGGTAATATAGACCTGCTCTGATTGAAATATTGTAAAAAACTTTTGATGTCTCCGGAAAACAACTACTTTTGTTGTCCGGAGACATTTTTTGTAATTAACATCTAATAATCATGAATATACGCGTTTTATTTTCTCTTCTTCTATGTTTTTGTTGTTTCGCGTGTGCGGAAACACAAAAGAAAGAATCGCTTGTCTTGTGGTATAACGAACCTTCGGAAAACTGGAATGAAGCCCTTCCGATCGGTAACGGCCGTGCCGGAGCCATGGTGTTTGGCGGCGTAGACAAGGAACAGTTGCAACTGAACGAAAACACGCTTTATAGCGGGGAACCTTCGACTGTCTTTAAAGATATCAAAATTACCCCCGAGATGTTCGATAAGGTGGTAGGACTGATGAAGGCGCAAAAGTATGACGAAGCCTCCGACCTTGTCTGCAAACATTGGTTGGGTCGTCTGCACCAGTATTATCAGCCTTTTGGCGATCTGTTTATCGAGAACAACAAGCCGGGAGAAGTGTCCGGTTATAAACGTGAACTGAATATCTCGGATGCCGTCACCCGTACGGTTTTCGAACAGAACGGTGTGCAGTATGAACGTGAGATATTTGCTTCCCATCCTGACGATGTTATTATCGTCCACCTGAAAAGCAGTACTCCGGACGGCCTTGATCTGTCTCTTAATTTCACCTCTCCGCACCCGACTGCCAAACAGTCGAAAGGAACCGACCGTCTGGTTCTTCACGGACAGGCTCCGGGATATGTGGAACGCCGTACGTTTGAACAGATGGAAGCCTGGGGCGATCAATATAAGCATCCGGAATTATATGATGAAAAAGGGAACCGTAAATTCGATAAACGTGTTCTTTACGGTGACGAGATTGATAACAAGGGTATGTTCTTCGAAGCCCAGTTGAAGCCTGTTCTTCCTAAAGGTGGCGATTATGAAATAACCGATGCGGGCGTACATGTGTATAATACCAATGAAGTTTACTTCGTATTAAGTATGGCCACCAGTTTCAATGGTTTCGATAAAAGTCCGAGCCGTGAAGGCGTAGACCCTTCCGCTAAAGCTGCCGGTATTCTGGATAAAGCCCTTGCTTATGATTATAAGCAATTGAAACAACGTCATATGGCAGATTATCAGAAGCTATTCGACCGCGTTGACTTGCAACTGCCTTCTTCTACGGAACAAAAGGCAATGCCTACCGATCAGCGTATTGCTCAGTTTGAGACGATGGGGGATCCCGATCTTGCTGCTCTGTTGTTTCAATTCGGTCGTTACCTGATGATCAGTGGTTCGCGTCCCGGAGGACAACCGTTGAACTTACAAGGAATATGGAATAAAGATGTTGTTCCTGCCTGGAACAGTGGATATACAATCAATATCAATACCGAAATGAATTATTGGCCGGCAGAAGTGACCAACTTGTCCGAATGCCACGAACCTCTTTTCCGCCTGATCGACGAACTGGCGGTTTCCGGAGCCGAAACAGCCCGCAACATGTATAACAGGCGCGGTTGGGTAGGGCATCATAATACATCTATCTGGCGTGAATCCGTACCCAATGATAATGTGCCGACTGCCTCTTTCTGGCCGATGGTGCAAGGTTGGTTATGCAGCCATCTTTGGGAACATTATCTTTACACACAGGATCAGGACTTTTTGAAGAACAGGGCTTACCCGTTGATGAAAGGGGCAGCCGAGTTCTTTGCCGACTGGCTGATAGATGATGGTAACGGACGTTTGGTAACTCCTGTCGGCGTTTCTCCTGAAAACCGTTTTATCATGGATAACGGTAAACAGGGAGCTATGACGATGGGGCCGACTATGGATATGGCTATTGTCCGCGAAACTTTCACCCGTACGCTTCAAGCTGCGGAAATGCTGGGTTTGGACGAATCGCTTCAGGCTGAACTGAAGGATAAACTTCCCCGCCTGTTACCTTATCAGATCGGTGCACGGGGCCAATTACAGGAATGGATGTATGATTTTAAGGAATGGGAACCGAAACACCGTCATTTCTCCCATTTGTACGGACTTCATCCCGGTAATCAGATCACGGCAGACGGAACTCCTGATTTGTTCGATGCAGTCAAACAAACCTTGATTTTGCGTGGCGACGAAGCCACCGGTTGGTCGATGGGATGGAAAATCAACTGTTGGGCCCGTTTGCAGGATGGAAACCATGCTTATAGAATTGTTTCAAACTTATTTAACCCGGTCGGTTTTGGCAATGGACGTAAAGGAGGCGGCCTGTTTAAGAATATGCTGGATGCTCATCCTCCTTTCCAGATCGACGGTAACTTCGGATATACAGCCGGTGTAGCCGAAATGTTGATGCAGAGCCATGCCGGATTTATCCAACTGTTGCCTGCCCTGCCCGATGTATGGGGCGAAGGCTCTGTATCCGGTCTGAAAGCACGTGGAAATTTCGAAGTAGCCATGAATTGGAAACAAGGTCATTTGTCAGAAGCGACGATTCTTTCCGGAAGTGGTAACGAGTGCCGGTTAAGGACTTCGGTTCCTGTTACGATTAAAGAGGGTGGTAAAGAGGTGGCTACTTCTTCGCCGGTTACTTCCAACGGGAAAGAATATTACGAAACAACCTTTGCCACGGTTGCCGGAAAGAGTTACCGGGTGAATCCGGCTACTCTTTGAGGCAATCTGTAAGATCCTGAGGAACTCTCTTTTTATCGATGCTGGCATCGGTGTGAATAGCTCCCTGGGTAAAAAGTGTTTCTAAGTAATGAAACAACTGTTTCAATAAGGAGAAACAACTGTTTCATTATGATGAAACACTTCCAACAATGCAACTCTGGTAAGAGCCAATCAGAACAATAAAGAATATACAAACTAAGTAAAACTTTTATGAATAAGAAATTAACCTTATTAAGTACGGCCATGCTTTCAGCAACCAGCCTGTTTGCTGCCGATAAGAATCCCAATATCATCCTGATACTGGCGGATGACATGCGTGGAACGGCAATGGATTTCCTGGGTGTCGAGGACATACACACTCCCAATCTGGATAAACTGGCTGCCGAGAGTACCGTCTTTACGAACGCTCATATCATGGGCGGAACCTCCGGCGCAGTCAGTATGCCGAGCCGTGCCATGCTGATGACCGGTAAATATCTCTACACCCTAGAAAAGCAGGGGGCAACTGTTCCGGAAGACCATAAACTGATTGGTGAAACATTGCAGCAGTCCGGTTATAATTCCTTCCATACCGGCAAATGGCATAACGGCTACCAGGCAATGAACCGTTGCTTCAATGATGGTAAAGGCATCTACTTCGGTGGCATGTGGGACCACTGGAACGTACCGCTCTACGACTACAATGCCGATTGCGACTATAGCAATAAACGCCCTGTCGTAAAAGATTGGGCAAAAAGCAATGTCATTACGTATGAAAAAGGCGAATATATGCTCTCTGGCAAACACTCGGTAGATATCTTTACCGAAGATGCCGTCGAATATATCGAAAAACAAAAGGAAGCCGGCAAACCCTTCTTCCTCTCCGTTGCCTATATGTCGCCGCACGACCCGCGTACCATGCCGGACGAATACATGCGCCAGTACGACTTCGACAAAATCCAGTTGCCACCGAACTATATGGATAAGCATCCGTTCGACAACGGCGAATTGGTGATCCGTGACGAGGTACTCGCCGCCATTCCCCGTGTGCCGGACGAAATCAAGAAACATATCATGGAATACTACGCCATGGTCACCCATGTGGACCGCCGTGTGGGCGATATCGTGAAAGCCTTGAAAGAAACGGGCGAATATGAAAATACAATTATCGTCTTTGCCGGCGATAACGGATTGGCAGTCGGACAACACGGTCTGATGGGCAAGCAGAATGTGTATGAACATAGTGTCCGTGTACCTCTGATGATTAAACAGGCAGGCAAAGACGTCAAAGGACAGAAGAGCGATAAGCTGTGTTACCTGATCGACGTTTTCCCGACTTTGTGCGAGATGGTCGGTGCGAATATCCCTTCTTCGGTAGACGGCGTGAGCCTTGTCCCCGCCATCAAAGAAGACAAACCCGTGCGCGATTATCTCTATTACAGCTATATGGATAACCAGCGTGCCGTATCCGATGGCGAATGGAAGCTGTGCGAATATAATGTAAAAGGCGTGCGTACCACCCAACTGTTCAATTTGAAGGCCGATCCTTGGGAGATGAATAACCTGGCAGGAGAAAAGAAACATGCCAAACTGATTAAGAAACTGCGCAACCAAATGACTTTGGAGCAGGAGAAAACGAAAGACAATTCGTCTTTCTGGAACGGATTTGTATTCTAAAATTACTATCTTTGCGGCTGTTTGAATAAAATAAAGAATTTAGAAATGGAAACAGTAGTAAGTGGCATCAGGCCAACAGGTAATTTGCATCTGGGGAATTACTTCGGAGCAGTAAAGAGTTTTCTGCAAATGCAGAATGAGTATAATTGCTTTTTCTTTATTGCAGACTGGCACTCCCTGACTACGCATCCGCGTCCGGAAAATATCCGTAACAGCGCGAAGACAATCCTGGCTGAATATCTGGCCTGCGGCATCGATCCCGAAAAGGCGACTATCTATATACAGAGCGACGTGTGTGAAGTGGCAGAGTTGTATCTCTACCTCAATATGAATGCCGGTATCGGCGAATTGATGCGTACGACTTCTTTCAAGGATAAAGCGCGTCAGATGCTTCATATCGACCGTGTAAATACGGCGGAAGGTGACGTGGAAAAAGAAATCTTCAACGAAGGAAACCGTCATAGCGTAAGTGCAGGCTTGCTGACTTACCCGACTTTGATGGCCGGCGATATCATCATCCACAAAGCCGTGAAAGTGCCGGTAGGAAAAGACCAGGAACAGAATATGGAGATGGCCCGCCGTTTTGCCCGCCGCTTCAATTCAACGTTTGAAGTCGATTTCTTCCCCGAACCGGCATCATTCCACCTGACAGAGAAGGCAGTAAAAGTTCCTGGCCTGGACGGTTCCGGTAAGATGGGTAAGAGCGAAGGCAATGCCATCTATCTGATCGATGATGAAAAAGCAATCAAGAAAAAGGTCATGAAGGCAGTCACCGATGCCGGTCCTACGGAACCGAATAGTGTGAAGCCCGAACCGATTGCCAACTTGTTTGCCATGATGGATATCGTTTCAACGAAAGATACATACGATTTCTTCAACGAAAAGTACAACAACTGCGAAATTCGTTACGGCGATTTGAAGAAGCAGCTGGCAGAAGATATCAACAACTTCTGTGCACCGATCCGCGAAAAGATTATCGACATCCGTTCCAACGAGGAATACATGGAGAAAGTAGCCCGCATGGGAGCCGAAAAAGCCCGCGAAAGCGCCGCTAAAACATTAGCGGAAGTCCGTGAAATTATCGGGTTTCGGCCGTATTGATTTCAGGATAGTTTAGGAGAAAAAAAAGAGAGGCACGCAGAGATCTATTCTGTGTGCCTTTATAATATGGTGAAACCTCCTAATAAGTCTTCAACTTGTTCTTTTAGTTTCGGCAGATTTTTGTTAACAACTCCCCAGATAATGACGTTGTCGACTTTATCATAATACTCCTCGATCGATGAGATCGATTGTTGTATATCATATAGATATTTCTGAATACTACGCGCCATAAAGAAGCTGTTTTGTCTGTTCTACATCGGCAATAAAGAATGGGTTTGAGAGTGAACGATGAGTGACAAGATCGATTTTCCTTCGAAACAACTCTGTTAGTTTATTATGTAAAAGAAAATAATTATCGGTATATTCTTCAATAGAAATATCCGGCTCGAACTCTATCAATAGGTCGATATCGCTTTTTTCGGTAAATCGGGGTGTATTTACCGAACCAAAAGCATAAAGGCTTTTTACTTTATACCGCCGACAAAGCTCCTTTAGAGCTTCCAGTTTATTGTGTAAAATGTGGTTCATACTACCTCCTGTCTTTTTTGTTACACAACAAAGATAACAATCTTGCAATAAATCGTGCTGGATTTGATAATAGATTAACTATCCTTTAGCCCATAATTTCTTAAATATGTGATAAAGATGTTGAAATTATATCTGACTATCAAGAAATCTGCTTTACTTTGTGGCGAATAGTTACAGATAGCAAACGTATGGCAATCATTTCCAGCGGAGAGTTTGAACAGTATTTCAGGGATTTGTATAAACCTCTGTGCTTGTTTGCACTCCGTTTCACTGAACGGTTAGATGATGCGGAGGATATTGTACAGCAAGCCTTTGCCGATGTATGGGATAAGAATATCAATAATGTGTTGATTGAGAATCTTAAATCCTATATGTACCAGGCAGTACGCAACCGTTCCCTGTCGCTGGTGACTCAGCCGGTCGAATTGCAGACTACCGACCAGTTTCCGGATATGGAAGACTCGTCGGAAGAGGAGCAGATGTATAATGCCGAACGCGATGCCCGGCTGTGGAATGCTATCGACGGTTTACCTCCCGAACGCAAAAAAATCTTTTTACTTTCCAAACGCGACGGCCTGAAGTACCAGGAGATTGCGGAAGAACTGAATATCTCAATCAAGACGGTTGAGAATCAGATGGGTAAGGCTTTGAAAGCGTTGCGGGAAACAGCTGTGCGTATCTATAACTTTCTCTTGGGGCTGGCGTGACCTGAGAAAAAAGTTTTATCCGGAGTAGGGGTTTTTTCCATTAACTCTGTCTTAGAGACAAAAGGTATTACAAATTTTTGTTTCACTAAGAATGAGAGAAATGATGATGAAGAAGATTACATCTTGCGTGATGTTGATGATGATGTTGATGTGTGTGACGGAGGTTAGTGCACAATGGTCTGTAACTCCTGAGGCCGGAATGAATGTGACGAAGTACAAGGATTCGCCTGCTGCTGTCGGTTTTAAAGCCGGTGCGGCTGTGAGTTATACTTTTGGTTCAGGATTGTTTTCACTTCAATCCGGCCTGTATTATGTACAACGCGGAGCAGGGAAAAGTTCATACGGAGGAGCTGTAGGTAAAGCAATGGATAAAGATGGAAATTGGAATGACTGTTATTTAAGTTTCGCCTCAAGGAATTCGGATATTATATGGCAAATGGACGGCTACTACGGTTTTTATGGACAAGGAGGAAGTTTAAGCCTTCCAACCGATATGCGAATAGAGCGAATTTATGTGAATGAAGGAAGTACTCGTCGAGATTATTTGCAATTACCGGTACTTGCCCGCTTTAATTGGAAAATTGGAGATGATATAAAAATGCATGTCGCAGTCGGTCCTTATCTTGCTTATGGCATTGGAGGAAAGTACAAGTCAAAGTTTTTGGAAGTATCCGAAAAAGGTACATGGCATGTAGATGAGTCGGTTAATCCGTTCAAAAACAGCAGTCTTCAACGTTTTGACTGGGGGGTTGCGCTGAATGCCGGAGTTGATGTGAAACGCTTTTCCTTTAATGTCGCTTACGATATGGGATTGGGCAAGCAGTACGAATATGAAAATGTAGCTTTAAACTATCATACTGTAAGCTTTACAGTAGGATATAGGTTTTAGAAAATAATATATATGAACAACGAGCAGGAACATAAACTGGAACAACGCATTCGTTTCGTAGCGAAACACTACGAGGAAGGACGTCTGGATACTGATAAGGCTTGGCAAAAGTTTGCCGGCAAGCATCAGGTACGCCGTACGGTCTCTTTCCGTCGCTACTGGATGGCGGCTGCGTCGGTGTTGTTGCTGCTCATTGGTTTTGGTACTTATTTTATGACCGATCGTAATTCGCCCGAATGGGTTGCTGTTACGACCGAACCGGGACAAATCATGGAAGTTTACCTGCCCGACAGCACATTGATTTCGATGGCTGGTAATTCTTCCATCCGATATGATAAAAAAGCTTACGGAAAGGAACGGCGTGTAGTGGAGATGAAAGGAAAAGCCTTTTTCCAAGTGACGCGGAATGAAGCACGCCCCTTCTCTGTATATACTGAACGGACGGAAGTCACCGTGCTCGGCACCAGTTTTCAGATAGATGAACAGCCGGACGGGACGGATGTGGATGTGATGACCGGTAAAGTCAGCTTTGGCGTTACCGGCAGTGAAACGGACAAAGTGATATTAACCGCCGGAATGTCAGCCTCCTATTCTATGGAAAGTAAAGGAATCACGATACTGGAAGAAGAAGACCTTAATACCCTGTCGTGGAAAACCCGGCAGTTGCGCTTCAATGACACCCCGTTGGAGAAGGTGGTCAGCGATCTGAATGAATACTATCAGGTGAATATAATCAATAAAGCAGAAACTCCGAATCTGAAACTGACGGCCACTTTCAATGATCTTCCGCTGGAAGATGTTTTATTGGTTATCAACCAGACACTCGATACCCGCCTGGCTCCTGACCCCAATAAATAAGTAATCTATGGAACGTATATGGATATTGCTGACAGGGCTTCTTATGCTTTTTTCCCAGGTAAAAGCCAGGGAAGAAGCCTTTGTTGTCGATCTTCCGGTGGAACCGACGCCTACGGTTACGATGGACAAACGACAGGTCCCTTTGTTGGAAATCTTACAGGAACTGGAAAAGCAAACCGGAATCTTTTTCTCCTATGAATCGTCTTTGCTGGATGAGTTTCCGAAAATCTCATTCAAGGCACAGGACGAATCGCTTTCCTATTGCCTGAGAAGATTATTTTCCACCTTGCCTCTTACTTACCGGCAGACAGGGCAGATCGTGATACTGAAACGGAAGCCGCGGCTGTATACGATCAGTGGCTTTGTCCGCGATTCGGTGTCGTATGAGAGTCTGATCAATGCCAATGTCTTTGAACGTAAATCCAGAACCGGTACGACTACCAATAATTATGGTTTTTACAGTATCACGCTTCCACCCGGAAAAGTAACCTTGCGGGCCTCTTATGTCGGATACGAAGCGAAAGAGGTTACATTTGAATTGTCTTGCGATACATTGATAGATATACCTTTGCTTTCGTCGAGGGCATTGGGCGAAGTGGTCGTGGAGGGACTGAATCCCCGATCGGAGGTATTAAGCACACGAACCGGGGTTGTGGAGGTGCCTGCCCAGCGCATCAAGTCGATGCCCGCCCTGCTGGGGGAGACGGATGTGGTGAAAACCCTGCAACGACTGCCCGGTGTTGCAGTGGGGACCGAAGGGATGACCGGACTTCATGTCCGGGGAGGTGATGCGGATGGGAACCTCTTTTTGCTGGATGGCAATCCGGTTTATCACACCAACCATCTGCTCGGTTTCTTTTCCGCCTTTAACCCGGATGCCGTCAAAAATGCAACATTTTATAAAGGAAGCTTTCCTGCCGAATACGGAGGAAGGCTTTCGTCCGTAGTAGACGTAAGGACCAATGATGGCGACCGGTATGAATATCATGGTAATCTTTCGATTGGTCTGCTGGCTTTGCGGGGCAACCTGGAAGGGCCTATCGTAAAAGGGAAATCCTCTTTCAATGTGTCTGTCAGGCGTACCTGGATGGAGTTGATTACCTGGCCTTTGCTGAAAGCTCTCAACAGCGGGGAAGAGAAGAAGATCAGGGGTGGTTATCATTTCTTCGATATGAATGCGAAAGTAAACCACTCCTTTAGTGACCGGACACGTGGTTATATGAGTTTTTATATGGGAAGCGACAGTTATCTGAACGGAGAGGAGAAAGACGAAGAAGATCGTGTAGGTAAAGATTTCCGTTGGCGCTGGGGGAACCTGATCGGTTCGGCCGGGATCAGCCATGTGTTCAGTAATAAATTGTTTGCTACGTTTACGGCAGGCTATACGCGTTATCGTTCGCATATCCAGCAGGATAAGGAAGGATATACTTTATCGCCCAATCGGAAGGACCGGCAGTTATTCAGCCAGGAAAACCATTACCGTTCGGCGATGGAAGATGTCAGTCTGCGTGCGTCTTTCGATTATCGTCTGCATGAGAAACATCGTCTGAAGTTCGGGGGAGACTATCTTTTCCATAATTTCCGTCCGGAGCAGAATACGATGAAGAGTTTATACAAAGATTCTGTCAAATCGCAGAAGACCAATACGGTCTATGCAAACTCGCTGATCCGCGGTCACGAAGTGTCTCTGTTTGCGGAAGAAGAGATGCATGTGATAGAACGCCTGACCGCTAATGTCGGTTTGCGTGCAACGACCTTTCATGTGCAGGGGGAGACTTATTTCTCTTTGCAACCTCGTTTATCCGCCCGTTATTTGCTGGCGCGTAATTTATCGGCAAAACTGTCGTATACGAAAATGAACCAGTATATCCATTTGCTTTCCAATTCTTATATCAGCCAGCCTACGGATATTTGGGTGCCCGTTACCCGTAATATCAGGCCGATGAATGCCCATCAGTTTACAGCTGGTCTTTATTATACATTACACAGGCAGTATAATTTTTCTGTGGAAGGATATTTCAAGCGGATGAATAATCTGATAGAATATAAAGATCGCATTCCGGTCGGTACGGATTATTCTAACTGGGAAGAGCGGGTTGGTATGGGATATGGTCGTGCGTATGGCATGGAGTTGATGGCCCAGAAAAAGTCCGGACGCCTTTCCGGTTGGATCGGTTATACGTTGTCCTGGTCTGACCGCCGGTTTCCGGACGGTAGTGTGAACAAAGGGCGCCGTTTCCCATCCAAATATGATAATCGCCATAAGGTTGATCTGGTGGCAACTTATAAAATTTCCCGTAAAGTAGAGTTGACTGCCGCCTGGATGTTTGCCTCTGGTAATCATATTACTATCATGGATCAGATCTATCATGGAGGAACCGGGCAGACCGACCATGGCTATATGCAGGGAGAAGACGTTATACTAAAGGAGGGCGAAGGTGTCGCTTATGCTGCCAGTTCGCGTAATAACTATCAACTATCACCTTATCATCGTCTTGACCTGGGGGTGAACTTTTATCGTTATAAAAAGAAAGGACGTCTGGGAGTCTGGAACCTGAGCCTTTGCAATGCGTATCTTCATCCGAATCCGTTTTCTGTGAGAACTCATTATTATATAGACGGTGAGACAGGAAAGAAAAATATATATCTGGAACAATCCATCCTGTTTCTGTTCCTGCCTTCTGTGTCTTATACTTATAAATTCTGATCGTTATGAAAAAGATATTATTGTTCCCGTTGTCTCTGCTGCTATTATTCATATGTCTCTCGTGTACACGCGATGTGATATTAAAACTTGACCCTGCACCTCCGGTGTTGGTTCTGAATGCATCCGTAACACCGGAACGGGAAGTGGCGGCTTTTTTGTCAAAAAGCTGGTTTTTGCTGGATAGTGTCCCGGAATATGATTTACCGGAAGAAGGGGTGAAGGTTGATGTTTACGTGAATGAGACTTTCCGGGGAACCATGCAGCGATCCGACGATCCGGCCGATAGCACGGCATATAAAGGGCAGTTCAGACTACCGGGTTGTCACGTGCAGGCTGGTGACAAAGTACGGCTTGAAGCCCAGGCTCCGGGATTTGATCCGGTAAAGGGGGAAACCATTATTCCTTCAAAAACAGATATATTATCACTCGATACAGCCAGTGTGATTACCTCTGATTATAGTTCGGCGCGTACGCGGATATATCTGACGTTGAAAGATGATCCTTCTGTCCGGAATTATTATCGTTTGGTGGTGGAACGTCTGGTCGAATATCGTAAAGGGGATAAGGTGATGTGGGTAAGTTCATTTAACGATAATTGGGGAGACTCTGTAATTTCCGGTGACAGTGTAGAGGTCGTAATTGTATCTTATGACTTCAGGCTGGTTTATGATGATCCTGCATTTCAGCAAGGCATTCCATCTCCCGCTCTGGAGGAGTATGACGGGACTTATTGCCGGGGGGTTTTATCCGATGAGATGTTTGATGGAAAAGAGTACACGTTGACCAGTTCCTTTTTCCCGGAAAGTTCTTTTAAGAATGATTCGATAGAAGCTATTGTACATTATGATATCCATCTGATGTCTATTTCGGAAGCTTATTATAACTACTTGAAAAAGATTCGCGGTTTCTCTATCTCTTTAGGAGATGCTTTTCTGGATGGTTTGCTGGAACCGACTGCCGTTTATTCAAACGTAACCGACGGTTTCGGAGTAGTGACAGGTTATCAGATTTCCACACGTCGCCTTACAATGCCTTTCGGTGATCGGACGCACGTGTGGTACTAGGCTGTATCCATCTGATTGAGATTTTTAGATCTTCGAACTATGTAATTTTTTATAGATCTCGATACGGGCTTCTCTCTCTGCCTGTGTCAGACTGGCCGGCAATTCAATAGTTGTTCGCGGACCTACTGAAACGAGTATTACCTCGCCAATGCTTTTTTTATACTCTTTCAGTGAATTTTCAATTAATTGATTGGCCTGATTCCTGTCTGACCGCATGTTGATTTCCCTTTTCATACTTTTGTCTATTTAATATTAAGTGATATCGTCTTCCGGATTTTTATTCTCCGGTTCGTTCTCCAAAGATATATTGATCGCATTCATTCCCTTCAAACCACGTTCCAGGTCGAATGTAACAATATCACCTTCTTCAACCTTTGAAAGTAAATTGTTTACGTGGAAAAAGTATCTTTCACCTCTTACCAGTTCTTTGATAAAACCGAATCCTTTGGATGTATTGAAGAAATCGACTTTACCTTTTAAAACGACCGGTTCCTCTTTTTCCTTTTTAGGTACCGAGATCAGTATTTCTTCCTGGTTGATTTCTTCTTTTTTGATATTTTCCGCGGGCGGGGTTGAAGTAATTACTCCATTCTCATCGACATAAGCAATCATATCCTCGAAACTGCTTGCCTTGCCGGATAACTTCTTTTCTTCTTTTTTCTTTTGCTTTTCTGCTCGTTTAGCGAGTCTTTTCTTTTCATTTTCACGTTTGTCAACTGTCATTGATCTTGCCATATAACTTTTTTTATAAGATAAATACTAAGTGGAGTGAGGAGTATAATTAAAGGAGAGACCTGCTTAAAATGATAAGGAGAACTATGCAATAATGATTTATATCTCTAACTCTTCTACAAAGATAAGCAAAAAAGGGGAATATTCCTAGGTTTAATTTTTTTTGTCTTACCTGATAGGGGTATTTCCGGAAAATCTGTCTTAAAAACAGATATCAACAAATAACAAGATGAAGAAAGTATACCCTGCAAAACAATTTGCCCGTGTTACCTTGGTAGTAATGATGATGATTTTTAGTTTGTCCGGCCTTCAGGCACAGACAAATAGAGTGGATGAAACACGGATGGTTACGTTGAACATGCAAAAGGCCTCTGTTCGGGAAATCCTGGACGAAATCCAGAAGCAAACCGGAGTAACCTTTTCTTACGAATCATCTTTGTTGAGTGGACTTCAGAAAACAACGTTCCGTGCGGATGATGAAGCACTGACGGATTGCCTGACGCGTTTGTTCGCGAATCTTCCGGTAGTGTACAAGATGACAGGAAACGTAGTGGTTCTGAAGCGTAAACCCAAGCAGGTAACGGTCAGTGGTTTTGTGCGTGATAAAAGATCCGCCGAATCTCTGATCGGGGCCTCGGTTTATGAAGCCCATAGTCGTGTGGGAACAGCTTCCAATAATTTTGGTTTTTTCAGTTTGACATTGCCACCAGGGGATATTACAATTCGTTCTTCTTATATTGGTTATACCAGTCATCAGCATATTCTTAACGGACTTGAGCGCGATACAGTGCTTGCTATCGAACTGGAGCCTTCGGCTTCGTTGCAGGAAGTTGTCATAACCGGACAAAGTAATGACAAGCAATCTGTGCTAAGTACCCAGATGGGAGCATTGGAAATTAATCAGCAAACGATCCGCTCTACTCCCGTAATGTTTGGGGAGGCTGATATTATCAAGACTTTGCAGTTGACGCCAGGCGTGTCGGCCGGTACGGAAGGAACGGCAGGAATGTATGTCCGTGGCGGTAATGTGGATGAAAACTTATTCCTGATCGATGGTAACCCGGTGTATCAGATCAATCATATCGGCGGTATCTTCTCGGCATTTAATCCGGAAGCGATCAGCGGTATGGATTTCTTCAAATCCGGTTTCCCCTCGCGTTATGGCGGACGACTTTCGTCTGTAGTGGATGTGCATACAAAAGAGGGTAATATGAAGGAATATCACGGTAGTGCTTCAATTGGCTTGATTTCCGGTAATCTAAATTTCGAAGGGCCTATCATAAAAGACCGTACTTCTTTTAATATAGGTTTGCGACGTACCTGGCTGGATGTACTTTCAGCTCCGGCTGTAGCTATCGCCAATAAGATAACGAAGAAGGATGGAACACGTCTGCGGGCCCGTTACGCTTTTCATGATCTGAACCTGAAGGTGAATCATATATTTAACGACCGTAGCCGCATGTATCTGAGTCTTTACAATGGTAATGATGTGTTGAAAGGAGGAAGTACAGATTTCCCGGATCAAGATAGTGACAATAATTATAATTATGATTCCGATGTATCCCTCCGTTGGGGGAATATCATGGCTACTGCCGGTTGGACTTATGTGTTTAATAACCGTTTGTTTGGTAAAGTGTCAGGTGTTTTTACCCGTTATCATTCCAGATTGAGGAATACAGAACACGATGTGGTAGGAAACGAAGGAGATGAGGATTATTCTGATTCGTTCAGGGAGAATGAAACAAATACGGGTATTACGGATTTTGGGTTGCGCACTTCATTCGATTATCTGCCGGCATCTGCTCATCATATCCGTTTTGGAGGTGATTATCTGGTACACCGTTTTCATCCGGAATACAATCGTTCGGTAGCTTATGAAAAGAATGAAGAAACATCGGTCGAGATAGGACAGGAATTTGCAAACGATTTGTTGTGGGGGCATGAAGCCGGAGTCTATGCCGAAGATGACTGGACATTATCGTCTGCCGTAAGATTGAATGCCGGATTGCGTTTCAGTCTTTTCAATGTGCAGGGAAAGACTTATACCGGACTGGAACCGCGGGTATCTCTTCGTTGGTTGCTGGATGATAATCTGAGTTTTAAAGCTTCTTATTCCCGAATGAATCAATATGTACATCTGATTAGTAATAGTTTTATCAGTTTACCGACCGATGCCTGGATGCCGGTTACACGAAAATTGAAACCGCTGATAAGTGACCAGGTCTCTGCTGGTTTCTACTACAATCTTAATAAAGAATATAATTTCTCTGTTGAAGGATATTATAAAACATTGGATAATCTGTTGGAATATCGTGACGGACATACCTTTACTCCTTCCTTTGTCAATTGGGAAGACAAACTGACGGCTGGTGAGGGACGTTCTTATGGAGCGGAATTTATGGTACGTAAAGAAACCGGTCGTACGACGGGTTGGGTGGGTTATGGTCTGTCCTGGTCCGACCGACAGTTTGACGAACTGAATCAGGGAGCACGTTATCCGGCTCGTTTTGATAACCGGCATAAATTGAATATAGTGGTGATGCATAAGATATCTCCTAAAGTCGAACTTTCTGCAGCCTGGTCGTATGCTTCCGGAAACCATGTGACGTTATCTTTGGAAAACTATTATGAAAATGGAACAGGTTCTCCAACGAATAATGATAACCATTATGTGGGTGCAAGCGAGTCAATCGATTATTACGAAGGACGAAATAATTATCAGTTGCCAGCCTATCATCGACTCGATTTAGGAATCAAGATATATCGTCCTAAAAAGAAAGGGCGGATGGGTATCTGGACAGTTAGCATATATAATGTCTATTCCCGCATGAATCCTTTTATGATTTATAAAAGTGATAAGACGGTTCCTGATCCAGGCAGTTCTTACGGTAAGAATGTACCGGTCTTTAAAACTATTGGAATAATGCCTATAATTCCTTCTATTTCTTATACCTATAAATTTTAATGATTATGAGTATGCATATGAAACATATATTTCTTTTAGCT
Organism: Parabacteroides sp. AF17-3; assembly: GCF_003635445.1. Lineage (NCBI taxonomy): Bacteria > Pseudomonadati > Bacteroidota > Bacteroidia > Bacteroidales > Tannerellaceae > Parabacteroides > Parabacteroides sp. AF17-3. The sequence continues at coordinate 154,560 of NZ_QTMM01000009.1, forward strand.
CTTCTTTTATTAGTTACTTCCTGTATGAAAGAGATTGATCTGGAGCATTTACGTCCGGAGCCTAAGCTTGTATTGAACTGTGTCATTATACAGGACAAACCGATAATTGCTTCCTTGTCACGTACTTGGTTTTACACGGAGGGCGGAGTTAACCTTCTTATGGAAAACGCGGATGTCAAGTTATACGTAAATGACCGTTTTGTAGAACAGTTATCATTTAATCTAAATGCGTATAATTATAATACATTTGGAGGCTATGTGGCTACTTATGTTCCGGTTGTCGGAGATAAAATACGTATTGAAGCGGAAATGGATGGGTATAAACCGGTTGTGGCAGAAGATGTAATACCGGGTCCTCCTACATTACTTAATTTTGCAGTGGAAAATTATTATAATCAGAATCCTTATTATAGCTATTTTCAGGAACGTTTGAAAGTTACATTCCGGGATGATCCCTCTGCTGGAAACTGCTATCTTATTCGTTTTACCAGAGGCTATCCGGAGTATGATTATGTGGGGGACGACTGGGAGAAAACGGAGGTTTACAAGGGGTCTTATAAATGGTATTCGCAGTATGTTGATTTTGCTTCTGAACCGATATTTGCAAATAAAATTACTATTCTGGATAAAGTAATGGGAAATGACTGGTTGTCTGGCGGGCAAGGACGGCCTTTTTCGGATGAATTGTTTAACGGGAAGGAGTATACAATGAAGTTGGATAATGGTTATTCTTATTCATCTGAAAGTTCTGAGCCTATTATGCCGGATTCAATGAGGGTTTATCTATACGCTATATCTGAATCTTATTATAAATATATGTTAGCTTTGGCTTCCTTACAAGACGAATCATTGAATAACGACCTTGCGGATATTGGTCTTGCCGAACCGGTTCGTGTATTCAATAATATCGAAGGAGGAGTAGGCATATTGGGAACAGCTTGTGTGGATAGTCTCACTGTTGCTATTCCCAATAAAGTTTTGCCGGATAATGATTAGAGATCTACGTTCCTTAATTTCAACTTTTGACACATCATCTTGTATTGTTTATTCTTGTCAATCAGCTCGTTGATCTTTGCCACGGAAGTGGCAGAACGCAGACCGTCTTCCGGGGTATTCATACAATAATCAACCAGTATTTCTACAGTAGAAACTGCTACATGCATCCGGGTGTCGCTGGATGCATAATATATAAATATCTTTCCATCTTCATCGGCAATCCATCCGTTGGAAAATAGCACATTCGACACATCCCCGATCCGTTCTCCCCCCCACGGAGCGAGGAAGTAGCCTCCAGGCTGTGCGATGACTTTGGTCGGATCTTCCAGCGATGTCATGTACAGATAAAGTACATAGCGCAATCCGGCAGCACATCCCCTGACTCCGTGGGCCAGATGTAACCAGCCCGCCGGAGTCTTGATAGGATGTGGTCCCTCCCCATTCTTGACCTCTTTGATTGTATGATAGTGGCGTTTGTCTATAATTTGTTCAGAGAGAATAGACGCGTTTGTTATATCATCGATCAGGCTCCAGCCTATGCCGCCACCGCTACCGGCATCGATAAAACCATCCTGCGGACGGGTATATAATGCATATTTCCCATCCACGAATTCCGGATGCAGCACAACATTGCGTTGCTGGCTTTTCGATTTCAGATCGGGTAACCTTTCCCAGTCGATCAAATTTTTGGTACGGACAATCCCGGCTTTGGCCACAGCCGAAGACAGATCACCCAGGGCAGCTGTTTGGTCATGCCGTTCACTGCAAAAGATACCGTATATCCACCCGTCTTCATGTGCCGTCAGGCGCATATCATACACGTTGGTTTCTTCCGGGTCGATATCCGGCAGATTGACCGGACGTTCCCAAAACCGAAAGTTATCTACCCCGTTCGGACTCTCGGCAATGGCGAAGAACGATTTGCGGTCGAATCCCTCTACGCGTACCATCAGCAGGTATTTACCGTTCCATTTGATGGCACCTGAATTCATACAGGCATTTACCCCGATGCGTTCCAGGCAATACGGGTTGGTTTCCGGATTCAGGTCGTAACGCCATTCGAGCGGCACATGTGATGCTGTAACGACAGGGTTTTTATAACGTGTAGCGATGCTGCGGGGAGCATCCAGAGGGACATTCTCTGCAGATAGAAGCATTTCATGTTGTATCTGCAACTTTTCGATCGTATCTGAGAAATTGATTTCCATTATCGTATTGTTCTTTATTTATCTATGTAATTTACCGGTATGCGGCAATGTGTTCTGTTCTATTCGATCTCCGGACGGTCGCCTTCGCCACCATCGCCGGGAGTCGTATCTTCCGTTTCGGGCGAAAGTTCGATCCATTCCAGTTCGTCGCTGTCCACCAGGGCACGACTGTAATTACCGCCTGCCATTTTCGTACGTTCGGGAATAAATTCAACGCGGACGGCTTTTACCTGTTTGGCGAAGTTGAAATCCTTGATATCTTTTACGCCTACCGTGTTAAGGGTGTAGCGGAAATAGCCCAATCCTTTGATATGAACGCTCTTGCCTTGTGCCATACGAGTGTGCATCACACCGGCGATATCGCCAAGTACGGCCTGAACGTCCGAGTTGCTGACTGTGGAGATTTTCGCCAAGTCTTTGGCAATCGTTTCCGTTTCTACTGGCTTCCCTTGCACGATGGCGCGAGGGTAATGCACTTTTTGTTTTGAGTTGTACGCTTTCTTGTAGAATGGCATAGCTTTTTGTTTTTTAATTAATAAATATGTTAATTTCTCGATACGCCGTATTGACGCTCTCAATACGTCATATTGACGTCCTCAATACGGCGTATTGAGAATGGCAGTTCGGCACACCGTTTTAAAGACCTTCGGGATAGAGGGAGATGCGGTTGGCACGGTGGAAAGCCAAATAGTTGGGTACTGAAAAATGAAATTCAGAGATAACCTCTTTGGTCTTGTAATCTACTTCAATGATTCTGCCTCCACGTCCATTGACTGTAGGAGTACCAACTCCCGGACAAAATAACACATGGTTCGTTTTCGGAAGATAATCTGTTGAAGATACTCCCATGGCGAAACAGGATTTTCCTCTTTCTTTCCCATATTCCCATACTTGTTGTATTGTTTTTTGCTCTTCATTAATCTTGTATTCAACGGAACGTGTATACGCTTTTTCCCTGTCTTTATCGTAGGTCTGGTAGTTACGGTAGAAACCATTGTCAAGGAGCAATATATTTCCGTTAGGCATGAATACGGGACAATGTTGTCCCCAGCACCATTCGAAATCATCATGATTCTTTTCTCCGTTAAGGATTTCTATATCTGCTATCTTCTCGCCCTTTGCATCTAAAGGCTTCAGAAGGGTGAGCGAATTTTTCCATTCTTTATGAGGTGTCATAATCCATTTAAGCTGATTGTTTCGGGTCAATTTGGCGACTCCCTGATAGCGACAGGACACGATGATGCAATCATCGTCTTCTGAATAAATGACAGCATTACCATGAGCCCAGTTACCAAAAACCGCGATCGTGTCACCTGCCGGAACAAAAGTCTTACGAGTTTCATCCAGCGACTTTTTTAGATCCCATTCATTGACAATGGCACCGGTTTCATTGTCTACTTCCACCACATAGTCGTAAGTCGTTACTTTCCCGTCTTGTCCAATGCTGCCATCTTTACTAGCTGTAGCAATCAGATGGCCGTTAGGTATTTCAATGACATCATGATGGAATGAATATCCTTTTTCTTGTATGTTCCATGTATTTAGTATATTGCCGACCATGTCAAACTCCAGGATTCTTCCTGTCTTTACATCTCCGCAGTAGAAATTTCCTTTCTTGTTTCGTTTTAAGCCGGTATGGGCTGTTATTCTCATTTCCGGATGATCTTTCAGGCGTAACAGCCACCGGATATCGCCATAGTTATCTATAATGAACGGGCGATGTGTATCGTATTCGTTGTCTCCCAAGAAATTGATTAATGTCACTCCGGGCTCCATTTTTTCTCGTTGAGCGATAATCATTGATATTTGGGGATATTGGGTGTTAAGTTGCAAGTCGGGGACTGTTATCTTGACTGAGTCGGTCAGTCGTACCTTTCCCTGCTTGTTTGTTTGGGTGATATAGACCGTATTGGTATGATTCTCATATAGACCGTGTACGTTTACCCGGTATGCAGAGCCGTATTTCTTGAATGTATGTGACAAGTCGGCACCATCGTGTTTTCCCTTGACACAGACGGTCAGGTAACCGCTTGTCGGTAAAAGCAAATTGAGCTCTGCACTTAAAGGGGCATAGCCGGTAGGATCGAGTTTGATGTTTTTATCGCTAAGATGGAAAGAGGTTCCTAAGGTCGGAATCTCCAATATCGTGTTGTCTGCGAAAAGCAGTGTTGTTTTCCAGTTGTCAATGTCGGGTGTTAGTTGAATAATTTTATGGTAGGGGATAACTAACGTGTCTGTTTCAAAATAGAAAAGGTGTTTATCCTCATTTTGTTCGGTTTTTATTAACAGGCTGCCTTCTTCCATTAATGAACGGATAGTCGTTATTTCTTCACCTGTTTCTGTTTCCAGAGAATCAATCTCTTCGTTACATCCGGTACATACTCCCAGTAAAAGAGCAAGCAGGACCGTTCTTGTGTTATGGATATATTTCTTCATGCGATTATTTTCTATTTACAGACAGAAAGGGGAAGGACACGCACTGTGTTTGTCAGGGTGTCACTTCCCCCATAGCTATTCTATTCAATTATTTCGGTTTATCTCCACATCGGATGCTGTTCGATAGCTTCATTTGTATTCAATTCATTTTGCGGAATAGGCAAATAGAAATGTTTCGGCTGGAAGTTCTCTGCACCTTGTTTTTTGTTTTTGACGAAAATCTGCTTCATCTCTTCGTAAGAATACCAGCGTTTCAAGTCAAAGAAACGGTGACCTTCAAAGAAGAATTCAAGTTCGTTTTGATGAACCATTTCTTCCCACAATTCATCGGCTCCGTTCCAAGTCTTTTTCGCAAGTCCGGCACGGTCGCGAATACGTGTCAGGTCAGCAGCTGCTTCTGCCAGTTTATTGGTTTTGATACAGGCTTCGGCATGTAGCAATAATACTTCGGCAAAACGCATCACACGCAGGTTGTTATTCTGGTTTGCCTGGTTGTACATGCTGTTTGCTTCAGCTTCGTTTTTGTAGAAATTGGTGAATTTCTTGATCAAAAAACGACCGGGTTTACCACTGATGGTCGGGTAATCGGGTTCGCCTCTTAAACGTTTGGTAGCACAAGCCTCCCATATCTCATCAAAAGACATATCTCCGAACCATGCACCATCTTCTACGGTCGTTTCATAATCAGAATGTTTCCAGAAGAAACTGGTGTACATACGTTTGTCGAAGCGGGTATCGGAACCTGCCGGACGTTCTTCGACGATGAAATCATCAACGATTGAAGCTGTCGGCATCCATTTGAACCAACCACCTGTTCCCTGTGGACCTGCGAAATTAGGAATTACCCAGCCTTGTGTATCGTTGGGCCCTTCAGCCCCCCAAGTACCTGAACCGTATTTTCCTTCATATACGAGTTCAAATATTGATTCTTTGTTTAACTCTGTATATTCGGTGAAGTTGTCTTCGAAATTTTCAGTCAAGTCATATGTATAAGGGCTTTGCATGATTGTTTTCAATTCAGCTTCTCCTTCTTCGTATCTTTTTAGATAGTTGTATGTCTTACCCAGGTAAGCGATAGCAGTTCCTTTGGTTACACGACCAGCCTCATCGGAAGGACGGGTGATCGGCAAATATTCTTTGGCTGTTTTGAAGTCAGCTTCAACTTGTTTCCATATATCAGCTTCCGGAGAACTCGGCTTCATGGTTTCTTCCAAACTTTCAGCAGCAGAAACCAGACGCAGAGGAACATCACCAAAGTTGGTAACCAACAGGAAGTAAGCGTAACCTCTTAAGAAACTGGCCTCTCCAATCAGTTCGTTCATTTTAGTCTGATCCATATTCACTTTATGAATATTGTTTAAAAGGACATTGGCACGATTGATTGTGTTATAAATTCTGCCGAAATCACTTTCTGCGGTATTCGGAGTGTTGGTGAAAGTGGCAGGTTGCCAATTGTGCGCTTCTTCTCCCAAGATGAACCAAGTATCATCTGCACGGTTCATGGTATGCCATCCGGTGTAGCCTCCGAAATAACCATACATTTGGCTGCGGATAGGAGAATAGATGGTTGCCATAGCAGCTTGTGCATTGGCTTCAGAAGACCAATAGGTATCTTCTACATATTCATTCGGGTTTGTAAAACTTAAAAAATCAGACTCGTTACATCCTGTCATGGCAAGGACAGCAGCCGGAACGAGTACCAGCTTTTTTAATATATTCGTTTTCATATTATGAGCATTTTATTAAATTAGAAATTAAGTTGAACGCCAAAAGTAATTGTTCTTGCCAACGGGAAACGACCGTGGTCACAACCTCTTGTCATGGTACCGTCACCACCACCGTTCTGACCGTCGTTCTGTCCTAAGTCAGGTGTATAGCCGGTGTATTTAGTGGCAGTAAATAGATTGTCCATTGCTGTATATATACGCAAATTGTTCATTCTTAACGGTGTCAACAGATTTTGTGGCAATGTGTAACCGAATTCCAATGTCTTCAAACGGAAGAAAGAACCGTTTTCTAACCAGCGGTCGCTACAACGACGGCGGTTTTCGTTTTTGTCTTCTTGTGTGAAGCGAGGCATATCGGTATTTCTGTTCTGTTCAGTCCATGCATTTAATGTGCTTGTACCGAAGTTGGTGAATTCGTTCATGGATTCCATACGGCAACGTGTATAGTTGTATATTTTGTTACCAATCATACCATCAAAGAACAATCCTAAATCAAATCCTTTGTATTGAACGTTGCCACGGATACCGAAGGTTACATCGGGGAACGGACTTCCTGCATATTGACGGTCATCGTCGCTAATCTGACCATCACCGTTGTAGTCGATGAAACGGATGTCTCCCGGTTGTGCGTCTGGTTGAATCAATTTACCATCGGCAGTGGTATGTGCTTGTATTTCTTGTTCGTTTTGGAAGATACCGTCTGTTTTTACAACGTAGAAAGCACCGATCGGATCACCTACTTTGGCCCAAGTTACAGTACCTTCACCTTGTGGATTGTAACCTGCATACTCTTGTTTGTCACTACCTACGGTGATTTCTTTAATCTTATTGCTAACTGTAGAAATGTTTACTCCGACATTGTAATAAACTTCTCCTACAGTGTTACGGTGATTGACTACAAATTCAAAACCTTTGTTTTGAATCGTACCGGCATTCATTGTCGGGCTACCACCCATACCTACCGATGAGGGCATAGCGATACTTAACAATACGTCTTTGGTTTCCTGAATGAAGTAATCAGCATTGAAAGAAAGTTTTCCGTTGAAGAAACTGGCATCCAAACCAATGTTGGTAGTCCGAGTCTCTTCCCAAGTCAAGTCTTTTGGGGATACCCAATTGATACCAGTGCTACTACCCATCCACCATTGGCCGCCTTGTACGTAGTTGATACCGCTGGTGGCTGTACTTTGTGTTGTATAGTTTCCGATTTCCTGGTTACCCAATACACCATAACTGAGGCGTAGTTTCAACTCATCGACGGTCTTTTTTGCATTTTCAAAGAAGTGTTCGTTCATGATATTCCAACCGGCAGATACTGATGGGAATACGCCATATCTGTGACCATCGGCAAAGCGGGAAGAACCATCACGGCGGATAGAGGCAGAAATCATATAGCGCGAATCGTAACTATACATAGCGCGGGCAAACAGAGAAACCAATGAGTGTTCTTGCAAAGAACCAGAAGTGCTTTGTTCTTTAGTGGCACCAGCTCCGATTGCATTTGTTCCTGCCGGAATATCTTTACGGGAAGCGCCAAACGAACGGTCTTTATTTTCCTGTGCAGAATAACCGAACAAGCCGGATACGGTATGTTTTCCAAATGTATTGTCGTAGTGCAATGTGTTTTCAACCAACCATTGGTCACCGAAAGAAGCACCTTCACTCAGGCTTGATTGAATGGCTCCGGACCCGAAATTGTATTCAGGATTGTAGTTGTAACTACGGCCGTTGTTTTTGTTGTAACCAAAGTTTAGTTTGTATTTTAATCCTTTCAGCCCCAAGTCTACTTCAGCATAGGCATTCAACAACAGTTCCATGTTGTGCCTCTGTCTGTCGTACAATTCGGAAGCACCGACAGGGTTATCCATGTTTTTCATCCAAGGTTCAATGCCTGCATAACCGCCCAGCTGGTCGGGATCCTTCACCTTCATTAACGGGTTCTGACGCAACGGGTCTGTTATGGATAATTCGTTGATCTGTTTGTCGGCTGTTTTCACTAACAATGTATTTCCAACACGGAAATGATCGTTAAAGAAAGAGAATGTGTTTTTGGCTCGAACATTAAAAGCACTGTATCCTGAATTCAATAAGATACCCTGCTGGTTGATATAACCGGCAGACACATTATAGGTCGCCGTTTTTGTACCTCCGCTGATATTTAAATTGGCTTTTGTGACAGGAGCTGTGCGATATACTTTATCCTGCCAGTTTGTTCCGGCACCTTGGAAGTTTTTCACTTCATCAGGTAGGAAACCTGTTTGTTTCATAACAGAAATCCATTGTTGAGCATCTAATACATCCAATTTCTTTGCTATGTTCTGGAAACCGGAATATACGTTTACATCAATAGTCGTAGGAGTTTCTTTTTTACCTCCTTTTGTCGTAATCAATACAACACCATTGGCGGCACGTGAACCGTAGATAGCTGCAGCCGAAGCATCTTTCAGTACTTCAAGTGATGCAATATCTGCCGGATCTACCATATTGATATCACCATAAACGCCATCAATTACATACAACGGTGTATTTGAACCTAAAGAGCTTAATCCACGGATGTTGATGCTCATACCAGAACCGGGTTGACCTCCAACGTTGGAAACACTTACACCGGCAATACGACCTTGCAATGCACCAGCTGCACTTTTGGCAATATTGGCTTGTAGATCTTTAGATGAAACAGAGGCAACGGCACCGGTTAAATCTCTTTTCTTTACTGTACCGTAACCGATTACGACAACCTCATCCAATAATTCGCCATCAGCCATTGTGATATTGATTACATTTTTATCTCCAACAGTGATAGAAGATTGTTGCATACCTACGTAAGAAAATTCCAGGACCTGTCCTGGGGTGACATTGATGGTATAATTCCCATCAATGTCAGTTGTTGTACCTATTGTGGTTCCTTTTACAACAACTGTTGCTCCGATGACTGGATTGTTCTCCGCGTCTTTTACCGTACCTTTTACGGTAACTGCCTGTTGCGCCCAACTGGAAACAGCAAAGGCTCCTAGTAATAGAGAAAAAGCTAGTTTTCTGTTCATGATAAATTATTTAAATGAATTTAATAAATCTATGATTGCTATCTAATTACCACCACCATGGTTGAATATAACCTGTGTCATTTGGATTTGGATCATCAGCATCTATGGCCATTACTTGTTTAGTCAAGATAATATCAAGGTTATCTCCATACACGTGGGCGCTGACTGTTTGTAAACCTTTGGCTTTACCTCTGACAACAACAACATATTGTAAACTTTGAGTTACTTGTTCCAGATCTCCTACTTTCCATTCAACCCTTACATTTGCTGGTTTATCTCCTATAATGGTGAATCGTTTTCCAACTTGGTTATAAACATAATCCAGTCCGTGAATATAATAATCGGAACAACTCTGTTCTACTATTGATAAATTCGTTTTGTTTGGATTTTCAGCATGAATGTTAATCCCTATCCAAAATAGAATAGAGAGTAAAAATGTTAATTTAGAAGTTTTCATAAATGAGTGTTTATTTATCATTAAGTGATTATACAATGTATTTATTATCTAGTATTCGGACTATAAATACATTGTATAGGAGAAATTGTTATTTTTTGATGATCTTGGCTGTCTCTACACCATTTGTTTTTTCGACTTGAATGTAATAGATACCATTTTTATAATTGGAAAGATCGAAGTTGGTTTCAGTGCAGTTGTTACCGTACGATTGTGATTTAACCAGATCTCCCATTGTTCCGATAAATCTGATTGATTTAATGGCTGAATCATCGGTTGATTTAACTGTTATATTTGATGCATCATAATATGAAACTGCGATAGATGACTTTTTTTCTATGGCCCTGGATTTGCTACTTCCGTTTTTGACGCGATACGTGCCATTGAATAATTGCTGACCTGAATTTTGAGTATAAACAAAGTAAAAACTAGTAGTAGTACCCAAAGACGCTTCAGTAGTCCAAGGATAAGGTGCCTGAATTACAATTTCTGTACTTTCGGTTTTATATAAAGTAATATTTTCTTTAAGTGTTCCATTTTGGTATACAGAAGTTGTATGAGGATACTCACGATATCCGAATGCTACTTTCAGATTCTTAGTTTCGATGGTTGAGGTTGTGGCAGATGATGTTTTTGCAATTACACATGAGAAAAACAGATCTCCTGTAGTACTTGTGAAAGTTTTTCCTCCCGCGGATGTGTATTGGTTTATATCAGAGAAGAAACCGGATGCCTTATCACTGATTCCTACAACTTTTAAAGTTAATTCATTTTGGGTAACAGGAGGATTAACAGGGTCTACTGGGGTCGGCTTAACTGCCTCAATGCTTTTACTTACATAGGTACCGTCACTTAATTGGGCAGATAAAGTATAATAACCTTCAGCAGTTTTCCTACCTAATTGAATCGTTGTGCTTGTATAGCTGATCCGATAGAAATCCGAAGGATAATTCCATGTAGCTGTTAATCCGGATGGCAAAGCACTGCCGTCGGTGGTAACAATACTATATACAGCGTTCGTTTCCAGTTTATCCGGTCCGTCAATCTTATAACTGACAGCCTTTGCACTTGTTCCCGCTAATAAAGCGATAACCAGTAAAATTGTTTGTGTAAAAAACTTTTTCATGATCTTATAAATTTAAAGTTATTCAACGTTTCCTGTAAAGGTTACAACGCTCTTTGCCGGAAGAGTTATCATATACGTATTACCTATCGGTTGGATAGTTTCCAGGGCTTCCCATTTGTGGGTGGCATCAGTCAGGTAACCGGCAAGTGGGCTAGCTGTTTGGTTGTTGTCTAATGCCAGGTCGATAGTCGTTTCTGTGTCGTTGGTATTGATGGCTACAATCGTAAAGTTATTACCTTTTTTATAACCGGATACCATATAGCCTTGGTCGGAGTTGTATTCGGCTGAAATGCGGGTACTACCTACAGGAATATAGCGTGTAAAGTTTCCGAAAGTCTCATAACGTTTACCGGTTTCGTAGTCCGTACGATTTTTAGAGATATAAATTAACCCTTCATTAGTACCACTGTCGGGTAGGGCTCCTGCCCACCAGATAATCGAACTTACATTGGCTTCACAAAGGTAACGGTGGAATTTAACTGCCCAGTTAAGTCCATCTTCTATGGAAGTGCTGTATGAATTATGCGGGTCGCTGATTTCAGTTAACCATACCGGTATATTTTTTGATTCAGCCTTCGTAAACGGTTCGATACCTGGATCTTTTTTCGTTACCGGATCCACATAACCGTGTCCGGCTGCGATGATCGGGTAATTGGTAATGCGGGTATTGACATTTAAAATATCGCGTACATAATTTTTACTACCCATGATAAAACCTAAAATACCTGTCCATTGTGCATTTTCACCGAAGATAATTTTCACATCCGGATGATTAGCGGCAAATGTCGGCCCCATGTTGTTAACAATGAATCGTCCCAAGGTAGTTGTTCCTGGTAACCAGAGACAAGAACTCCAGGGAGCTGCATATTCCGGTTCATTGGCTGGTGATATGGCATAAGGTTTCAAACCTACTGAACTGTAAGCATCACAAAATGCTGACAGATAATCGGCAAATTTTTGATAGTAAGCAGATTTTAAATTCCCTTCCGAATCACTGCCGTTACTTTTCATATAGGCAGGCGGACTCCAGACGGAATAAACGAATTTATCGACGTCATATAATGCTTTGACACGTTGGTTGATCCATAACTGGCCTTTGCGTTGGGCTATTTCTTCTGCTGCTTCATTCCCGTCGGCGCTGTAGTCGATATCGAAGAATGGATCGTCGAGCGGCATATCGATATCTTCATCCAAATGGAAAGAAGTATCTCCTTCGTTTTTCCAATAATGGGAATAGATTTCACCTCTTAATATATTCAGGTGCAATCCCTCTTTTCCGAACATCAGGTCTAATACAGTATCACGTTTTCGGTGTGCATACAGATAATCCGCCCATCCGGCTTGTGCTACACCGAAACCGTCAATGTTTTGTTCTTCTGTATTCCAATGGAGTATTACGTCAGTATTTGCAACGGCTTTTGTCGCAATGGAGCCACCAGTTTTCTGGTCTACAATTTCGTTGTCAGTACAAGATCCTAGCAGGAAAAGACAAGCGAACAATCCTAAGGTTAAATTTCGATGTGTTTTCATAATGAATGGCATTAATGTTAATTTCCATTGCAAATGTATGGAATGACAGAATCCGAGAAGTGTCTTATTCTGTCAAAGTAGTGCGCTTTTCTGTCAATTTTATTAAAGCATAACTCTTATAAATATTTTATATTTACATAGATTAACAAAATTGCCATCAAATAGGTGCTTTATTGGTAAATATAAACATTATAAATGTAAATATGTGTATATCGAATTTTTAAGGGACTTATTGTATTAAAATGTTGTTTCTCTGCTGTTTATATGGTTTAGGAGTGTGCTGTAAGGTCAAAAGTGATTGCTCTATTCGGTCAATGGAATAAAGGAGGTTTTCAAATTACTATAACAACAAATCAGCGACCGATAATTATAGCCGCTGATTTGTTTATATGATAACTCGCATTCGTTGGTAGTTCTCACGGTATTCCTGTGGGGTAACACCTTTGAATTTCTTAAATACTTTGTAAAAATAGGATTGGCTGACAAAACCACACCGGGAAGCGATGTCCATGATGCATTCCTTTTCATTATTATTTAGTTCGCGCACAACAGAGTTGATGCGGTATTCCTGCAGGAAGTCTGTGAAATTACGATTTGTGTTCTTTTTGAGGAACCGGGAAAGTGTGGAAAGACTCATACCCATATATTGAGCCAGTTCGTCTATCGTTATAGGGTCGGCCAAATTCTTACTGATATAGTCGAGTATTTTTTTCATTTGGTAGTCTGCCTCCGTATATTGCGGAGATATGTTTTTAGATAAAACGCGTACATCTTCCGACAAAGAGAGCTCATGTAGGAGAATAAAGAATTTTATGACCGAATAGAATCCTTTTTCCGTAGATATCATTCGCATAATAGGCTGTATGCGGTTGATCTCGGCTTGTCCGAATGCCAATCCATGCTCTGCTTTTGCCATCATTTTCATGATTGAATCGAACTGGTTTTTCTGGAATGCAGGGTTAGAAAACAGGGAGGGATGAAACTGGAGAGTGATCTCATGGATGTCGTTCGAACGGCAGTTTCCGTTCATCCAGGCATGTTTTAGTTCTGTATTGGTGATCAGTACAAGGTCTTTTTCGCCGATAGTTTCTTCCGAGTCGCCGACAATACGCAAGGCTCCGCTTGCATTTTCTACAAAGTTGAGTTCCCAAACATTGTGGACATGTATAGGGAAAGTGAAAGAAGATTTTGTGCGTTCGAATAGTATGAAACTGTCCTTAATGGATAGAGGCGACTTTTCTCTGAAAACTTCTGTTATCATGGTATGTAATATTAAAACAGTGTGAGCAAAAGCGAAGATAGTGATAAAAATGAAAATATGAACAGATGGAATCTGTTTTATTACTCGTGTTCCTGATATATCCGGCATATATCGAAGGCGTCGAAGGGTACAGGTGTGGAGGATAGCTCCGGAATATTGTATGACTTGAATGTATAATCGTAATGTTCCGGATCTTTTTGGGGTAAGACGAAAGGTTTTCCTGCTGTTCCGTCGGGAGAGATATAAGCAAAGTAGGGTTTGCCATATTGCCCGTCACCCCGTTTACTGGCAAAGACGAACCAACGGCTGTTCGACGACCAGCTATGATACGTATCTGATCGGTCGGAATTTATTGTAGGCAATGAATCGATTTGGCCGTTTTGTAAATCCATTAGTTTTAAGTCTGTTTCCCTGTGCCAGATGGGAAAAGTGCCGTAATCGGCAATAACTAAGTCAGAAACTGTGTCATATACTTCCAAACGTTTGTCCATTTCCGAAATGCGGCATAACAGATCAGTCCCAATACAAGCATAATCCCCCCCATCAAAATGGAAGCCGTTACCGGAGTACGAAAGAATTGAGTCAGGTAATCACCGGTCAAACAAGATAATACGGCGGGTTTATTCAAATAAGAATATAAAACTTCTGAGGCATAGACAAAAAGTGTCGTCTGTTCTTTGTGAAGCAAATGATAAGGGCAGGTATGCAAGTAAAAATAAAAACAGGCAATGCCTACCGGTATAAAGGTTAACCAACTGTATTTATTTGTTTTATTCATTTCTATAGATGTCTAATAAGTTGGAAAGTTGCCAAAATTGCTTTATGGTCGGTAGGCCATACTCCAAGCGGTTCAATAACCGGATCAGCTGTTTCTTTTGTGACACGTTCACCACGAAGTATATCTCCTTTAGGACCGATAATTGTTACATCAGTCAGGCTCAGTCCATTGAATGGTGAATACATGATAAAGTCAATACGGTCGCGATCATCGGCTTCCGGTGACCAGACCAGTTTTTTTAAGGCAATGTCCGGGCAATCTGCCGGGCAGGTAAATCCGGGATGAGTGACGGGATCCGGATATTTTTCGCGATAGGAGTCTTTATATCCGGCTTTTTCAAGCATAACGGATACGTCCCAGGGAACAACCAGGCCATAATGGTCACGCATATCTTTAGTGGTTTCCGTCCAGTCCAGATGAGAAGGCTCGTTGAAGTCACCTCCCAGGATAACGATGCGACCTGCCGCCTTGTCTTTTTCTGCTTCTTTGATGAAACGGGCGATAGCATCGTCACGAACGGATGCACGGTTCAGTACCAGAATCGAGTCCAGATTTGTAACCGGTTCTATTTTATTCCAATTGTTACCGTCATATCCACGGGCATCGTAGTAAGCACAATTGCGGTAATCCAAATGGGCAGTGTATACGGCAAACTCCTGGTCCCCTTTTTTCGTTACCAGGCGATAGATGCTTCCCCGGTCGTCGTTCAAAGGATAAACAGTGCTGCTGTCGCTGATGGGATAGCGGCTTAGTAATCCGGAATCTTCCGTGTAGAAGGAATAATATGTTTGTCCGCGTTTTTGGAGAGCTTCAACGATACGGTCGCAGAAACGTGTGTTGTGGTAATTCCGAACTTCGCTCAATGTAACGAAATCGGCATCGCTACGAACAATTTCATCTGCAACGGCATCAAATCCGTTTTCTACTACGGTTCCTTCCTGCCAGATATTAAACTGGAGAACTTTAAATGTTTCTGTTTTCTGACAGGACGAGAAACAGAGAGTGATCATAAACAGTAGAACTGTTGTGAATAGACCTTTTTTCATGGTGTTTATGCTTTTTTGTTTAGCTCTGCGAAATTAATTAAATTTCGGATAAATAGGGGTGGATTTTTTTATTTATTAGTGTTACAACGGTTTTACAAGACTCTTTTCGTATCTTTGCAGCAGACAATCAAACACAGAACAGAGTATGGACGGTAAGAGAGTATTTGTCACCGGTGGTGCTAAGGGGATCGGTGCAGCTATTGTAACTGCATTTTGTAATGTGGGAGCAAGGGTCGCCTTTTGTGATACAGATGAAAAAGCGGCTTCGCGTCTTTGCGATCTATTACCTACTTTCGTCCAGTTCTTCCAGGCTGATGCAAGTGATCCGGAAGCTCTTCAAAAAGTTATCAACAGACTTTTCAACATGTGGGGAGATATAGATGTGATTGTTAATAATGTGGGAATCAGTGAATTTTATCCATTGGTCGAGACGAGTATTGAACAGTTCGATAAAGTGTTGTCAACAAACCTGCGGCCGGTGTTTATAACTTCACGGGCATTGGCCATTCATCGGAATAATGAGGAAGGGAAACAGCGTTACGGTCGGATCATCAATATTGCTTCTACCCGTTATCTTCAAAGCGAACCCGGTTCGGAATGTTATGCAGCTTCCAAAGGGGGGATTGTTTCGTTGACACATGCACTAGCATTGTCTTTCAGTGATTATAATATTACTGTAAACAGTATCAGTCCGGGATGGATACAGAATGAAGATTACCGTTTGCTGAAACGGTCAGACCATAACCAACATCCGTCAGGACGTGTGGGGCGTCCTTCAGATATAGCAAGCGCCTGCCTTTTCCTGGCTGCCCCGGAAAATGATTTCATCAACGGCCAGAATATTGTAATAGACGGCGGGATGACTAAGAAGATGATTTATGAATAATCGGTACGTTAATTAATGCCTATCCTGATATTTTTGCCTTTAAACGCCGGATAGAACAGGAACTGCGGATCCATACGTTTGTTCCAGGGATTATATTCATAATTTACTCCGACACCGAAGCTGAAATTATCCTTTACTTTAAATTCAAAAGCACCTCCTACGCTTGTATGATTATAATAGGGATTCAGCAACATGTGAGGATTCGTACGTTCTCCTTTCTGATAGAAAGCATATTGCCCCCAACCTTTGACAGTCATCCAGTCGACCACCTCGATGCTGACAGTGGCGTTAACACCTCCCATGAAGTCAGGACTATAGTTGAACGGTGTGAAGTAGCGTCCGGCAAATGCACCTCCTGTAAGTGTCCACCGGTCCTGGTGCCATACTAATGATGAACTAACCCTTGTAAGTCCTCCTACTCCTGGCCAGGTAAATTGTTCTCCGACTGTTAGCAGACCGGTTGTTTCGCTGATCGGGGTAAAACTAGCCTCCTGAAAATCGAGTGCCATTGGAGATATGCGGCGTAGCATTGGAGTAAACGGATTAAAGAATGGGCGATAGGCGGCTGACAGAACCTGCATATCCATCGGACGTTGATCTTGAATTTCAGGGAAGTCCGGAGTGAATTCCCTGAGTTTCTTCTCCAACTCCGTCCTTAGAGAAGGAGTATATGTTTTATAGGAAAATTCAGGAATATTGAAATTGAATTTTTGAAACTTGGGAATAGCAATCATTTTCCCATCACCATTCAGAACATAGTCAAAAACAGACTGTGCGTGCCCACAGCATACACATGTCACTAGTGCTATAATTATAAAATATCCCCGCTTCATACACAACATCATTTTATTGACGCTAAGATAGATTATTTACTTAAAATAAGCTATTTATTGATCTTGTTTTTACTTAAAATAGTAGAAAAACTACATATTAATTCTTGTAGAGGCTGCTAGCAGGAGGAAATATAGCATATCTTTGCCTTTAATAAGAAAAAAGAAAGGAATGTTACGTATGAAAATTAAAAGTTATATACTGGTTATTTTATTTTCGTTGTCATTTGCAGCTTGCGAAAAGGAGGATAACAACGGACCAAAAACAGATAATGATGTGAATCAATGGATAGAAAGGATTATGAGAGAAAACTATCTTTGGTATTCTGAACTTCCTGAAAAAAACACGTTGAACTTTGATGCGGAACCGAAGGCTTTTTTGCTTTCTTTATTATCTGATAAAGACGGGAAAGACCTGCCCGAAGGCCATCATTATTATTCAACTCTGGAAAAGGCGGTAGCGACGAAAAGTATTTTTAATGATAGAGATTCGTATGGATTCGATTTCGCTACTTCCAATTTAAAAAGTGGGAATAACATTTATAAAATAGCAGTTGTCCTTTATGTCTTAAAGAACTCACCGGCCGAGGAAGCCGGGTTGAAACGTGGTGACTGGATTCTGGGTGTAAATGGGGCAGAAGGCACGATTCAAAATTATGATATATTGAGAAGTGGAGGCAGTGTGTCTCTTCAACTGGCACGATATGATGAGGATAGGGAGGTTATTATTCCAACCAAAGAAATAGCTTTGGGAGCATCCCGTGTTGTGGAAGATACCCCTTTTCTGAAAGATTCGGTTTATACTATCGATAATAGCTGTATCGGTTATTTGATGTATAATCATTTTACTATCGGTCCGGATGGGCGTGACGATATGAGTTATAATCTTTACCTGCAACAATTATTTGAAAAGTTCAGAAGCCGGAATGTAAATGAGTTTGTGCTTGATTTACGGTATAATGGCGGTGGTGATGTGAGATGTGCCCAGTTACTGACCTCTTTACTTGCTCCTGAAAGTGTGTTGGGAGATACATTTTGTAAACTGGAATATAATGACAAAAACGAAAGTAAGAATAATGTGATACCTCTCCTGAAAACATCAGAGGTCCGATCTGGAAATCTCAACTTGAAACGGTTGTTCGTTTTGACAGGAAGCAATACTGCTTCATCTTCTGAACTTGTTATCAATTCTTTGAAGCCTTATCTGGGTAATAATGTTCGTCTGATCGGTGTACAAACTTTCGGTAAAACGGTAGGGATGAGTGTTTATGACGAATCGGAGAAATATGGTTGGATTTTTTCACCTGTTACATTCCGTAGTTATAATAAGGAAGGTAAGGCTGATTATGCAGATGGTTTTTCTCCTGATATAATGATCAATGAGTTTAATTGGAACTTGGTAAGTTTTGGAGAAACGAATGAACCTTTGTTGGCAGAGGCTATCTACGAAATAATAGGTCGGTCTTCATTGAAATCGGTGCGTTCTGCTTCAAAGCCTATTCCTTTGGATATTTCTTATTCTCCCCAACAGAGTATTAGAAATAATATGGTATTATATATCAAGTGATAATTATTTATTTTCAATTTTCTCCACTATAGCTGCAACATTAGGAGAGGCTTTTTCATCATACAGATAGAGAGTAATATTACCTATGGACGAACAGCTGTTAATTGCCGGATGCAAACGTGGGGAGTCATGGGCTCGTAAAGAAGTCTACGAGCTGTATGCTCCTGCCATGATGAGTGTGTGTATGCGGTATGTCAATAACAGGGAAACTGCTCGCGACTTGTTGCAGGACGGATTTATCAAGATATTCACTAAGATCGGAAGTTATACGGGATCTGGTGCGTTTCCCGGTTGGGTACGTAGGGTGTTCGTTACTACTGCTCTTGAATATCTCCGAAAAAATGATGCAATCCGGTTAAGCGTAAATTTTGATGACTGCGGGGATTTGGCTGATGAGGTCGATGTGTCGGCTTTAGACCGTTTGTCGGCAGATGACTTGCATGCTTGTATTGCCCGTTTGCCGAATGGCTACCGGACGGTGTTCAACCTCTATGCGATAGAGGGATATTCTCACAGTGAAATAGCAGAAATGCTACATATAAGCGAAGTAACCTCGCGAACACAGTTTATCAGGGCGCGGAAAGTGTTACAGAAAAGTGTTCAATCATTAATTATGCATGAAGATGCGCAGTGATACGGATCATAGAGAACAGTTGGATGATTTCAGCGAATTCATGAAGCAGAAACTGGAAGATCACCGGTTGCCTGTCGATGATCTTTGCTGGGAGGATATCGAGCCTCGTATGAAGCCCCGCGGACAGAAATGGTTGTGGTGGGCCGGAAGTTCTGTGGCTGCAGCTGTCATTGCATTACTGTTTTTGTTTTCACCCTTTCGGGCAGGGGACGGCTCCTATGACGGCGTGGTGCCGCCGGTGGCTTCCGTTCAGGATGAAGAGAAAATATATCAGGAGACTCAGGAGAACATTCCGGAAGAAACGAAACCATTTGTTACTGAGTCTGTACCAACGAAGAAATTGATTGCTGCCGCAAGACCTGACAAACCGTTACAAATAACTGGAAATGAAGTACCGGAAACGGAAGTCGTTGAGGAAATACAGGAACAGGAAAAAACGGTGCTGCAGCCGGATATTGAGAAAAGTACAAAGGAGACTAAGGAGCAGCCGGAAAAGAAACAGAAGCAACAGGATTTGTATAGTTATGAATCGAAAAAATATAATTTCTCTTCTGCCGGTAAGAAAAAGACAGCGGAAGGCGGATGGTCTATCAATGCCGGTTTCGGTACTGGTGGTCATGTCTCGCTAGGACTTGGTAATGGAGATCTTGTAATGGATATGGATAATCCTTCGAGTAGTATAACTCCGGGTAATCCGGGAGAGGTATCTCCTCCACCGGTCAAGCCACCTTTGTTTGAAAATTCGAATGTATTGCCTCCTGAACAATATACAGAGGTGGATGCAGCGTTGCCTCTCTCTTTCGGTGTGACGGTTCGGAAAGATTTCAATCGTTATATCGGGGTGGAGACAGGGTTGGTATATACTTATTTATCTTCCAATTTGTCAACATGGGATAAAGTTCAGTATAAGTCCCGCCTGGAACTTCACTATCTGGGTATACCTGTCAATCTGGTTGTATCCCTTTGGCAAAATCCACGATGGAAAATATACCTGTCGGGCGGCTTTATGATGGAAAAAGGGTTACGGTCCAAACAGACGGAGAATAGGTTCTGGCAGTTTGAACAGGTGAATAATGTTGAGAAGAAAGGCATAAACGGCCTGCAATGGTCATTGAATGCTTCTGCCGGTGTGTCCTATCGTTTTTACAGGGATTGGAGTTTTTATTTCGAACCACGTATTTCGCATTATTTTGATAATGACCAGCCGCCGAGTATCCGGACAGAGAATTCTGTGATTATCGGACTTGGTGCAGGTATTCGTTTTGATTTTTAATTGAAAGAACTATAAGTATTTATCCACTAAATGTATTGAAGATGAAAAAACTAATGAGTCTGTTTTGTGTGTCGTTGATCTGTTTGTTTTGCGGATGCAACGATGATATGAAAGTGAGGGAGACGATCACTTATACAGTGAACAAACCGGTATATATGTCTGCTGATGTATTCCGTTCTTCCGTGAAAGTAACCACTCAGCCGGAAGAGATAACCCAGAAGGGGAAGATTTGTTTTTATGAAGGTTATTTGTATGTGTCGGAGCGAGGAAAAGGAATTCATATTATTGATAACCGTAATCCGTCATCGCCAGCTTCGGTTGGTTTTATTGAATTGATGGGGAATGCCGACCTGGCAATACGCAACAATCTGTTATATGCGGATTCGTATGTTGATCTGGTGTGGTTCGATATCAGTAATCCTGCTTTACCTGCGTTGAAGAATCGATTGGAAAATGTATTTCTCCAGAGCTTTCCACCGATTGAGGAAGGCATAATCGATTCCGAAGTTTTTTCTGAAGCAGGTAGAGCGAAAGGTGTTGTTGTCGGCTGGACACAGGAGGAGGTAACAGAAACCTATGAGTATTATAAAGATGAAATCTATTATAATGATATGGGGGCCATTTCTGAAAGTAGCAGTGGTGGCGGCTCCACCGGTGTGAATGGCTCTATGTCTCGTTTCGGTCTTTATAAGGATTATCTGTATGTTGTATTGAATAATCAGATGGACATTTTCGATCTTTCCGGTGCGGAACCTGTTGTAGCGGCGGAAACGATTCCTGTCGGATGGAATGTGGAAACTATTTTCAGTTATAAGGATTGTATGTTTATGGGAACGCCGACCGGAATGTTGATTTATTCCGTAAAAGATCCGTTAAAACCTGAATATCAGTCGTCATTGACTCATGTATATGGCTGTGACCCGGTTGTGGTGGAGGATGATATTGCCTATGTAACCGTTCATTCTGGTAATAACTGCGGACAAAACTTCAATGAGTTGATCATTATTAATGTCAGTGACGTGAAACGTCCCCAGCCGATAGTTTCCTATACAATGACTAAACCGAAAGGATTGGGAATCGATAACGGTACGCTTTTCCTTTGTGACGATGGTTTGAAGATCTATAATGCCAATGACCCTCAGACTCTGATGGCCAACCGCCTGGCCCATTATTCCGGTATGGAAGGTTATGATGTAATCCCTTATAATAATGTATTGATGATGATTGCCGAAGACGGTATTTACCAGTATGATTATTCGGATTTGGAGGAGATTCGGTTGTTGAGTAAGATTGCGGTGAAGAAGTAATGTTGTTATTAATAATGAAAGAGGAAACCCCATGACAGGATTTCCTCTTTTTGATTTATTACCAACCGGTAGGTTGGCTGATGTTTGGATTGACTGTTTCTTCTTGTTGTGGTAAAGGCCATGAATCGTATTTAGGGAAAGTACAATTGCGGTTTTCTATTAAAACAAAAGAACCACTATTAGGATTCCATGCTCCTTGAGCCGGACCTGTCATAGTTTCTTTACCTATTTCCCAACGTCTGATATCATCATAGCGTTTTCCTTCAAAACAGAGTTCAACGCGACGTTCACGACGATAAAGTTCACGAACCTTTTCCTGAGTATTGTAAACATTTTTATCCATATTAGGCATTCCGGCACGGTGACGTATCATATTGATATATTTTTCAACATCTGGATTCTGCCAATCACCAGTTTCAACTAAGCATTCTACATAATCCAATAAAACTTCTGCATAACGGCATAACATTAAATCCAATGATCCATTTCCTGTTGAACGATCATTTTCATCAATGTATTTTTTTATCATGTAACCGGAGCGGGAGGCCCCTGTTTTTGCGACATAGTCACTACTGCTCTCATCAAAGGGGGTATAAGTATAATTGGAGATTGAGGTACTATCTCCCGGAAGTATAAATGATGCTGCTAAGCGTGGATCACGAGGTTTATATAGTGGATTTTTTTCAAATTCAATACGCTCTTCTGCTGAAAGTGATTGAATTGTTTTTCCCTCAATAGTCTCATATGTATCTAATAACGTTTTTAATGGAGCTGCAACTCCCTGGCCGCTTAAAGTGGTTCCCAGACAACGGAACCATACATCGCTGGCACCATCTTTGGCAAAGAAAATACGCTCTTTGTTCTGTTCTCCACTGTAAGAGAATAGTCCTCGATAATTTGCGCCAGGATTGTTTTCTCCGTTGGGCGCATAATATAGTTCGAACAATCCAGAATCAATCAATTTTTTTGCAGCATCTTTTGCTATGTCATATTTTTTGAATTGTAAATTGATATCCATTTTCATACATAATGTAACAGCTTTACTCATACGATCACGACGGCCATCATCCCATAAAAAAGGAAAAGCTTTGTCATCTTGAATCTGTAAAACTTCGTCAAATTCTTTATTGAGAAAGGTCAGACATTCTTCGACAGTGTTGCGTTCCATGTATATTTCTGTGGGTTTTAACGCTTTGTCTACTATAGGTATGCCATCATGGCGACCATACCATTTCAGTAACAGAAGATGATACCAGGCACGCCACATTTTTGCTTCAGCTTTCATTCTTGTCCGTTCTGATTCATCAGAGAAATAAGCAGCGTCGACATGTTCTAAAAAACGGCAACATCTACGGATTTTTGTATAATAGTTTTTCCATGCGTTGAATGTATGTTCCCAGTTAGATGGAGCATTAGTATCAGTAGGAGGAACTAAGGATCCATTTCCTAACATAACAATACGTTGTTCATAGTTGGAGAAGAAATACATATTATCTGTGGCCCCTTCCAATGGGATCAGACTTAAATTCTCTCCTCCATATCCGGCCTTAAACCATGATTTGCATTGCCCTAGTGCATTTTCGCATTCGTTCATCGTTTTCCAGAAGTTTTCATCTGTTGTTTCTGTCGGATGATCTTTTGTCAGGAAATCTTCACAACTGGTAAGGCCAACCAACAATAAGCAAGAAACACCTACTATTTTTATTAATTTATTATGTTTCATAATTGTATATGATATATTTATAGTTAGAAATTCAAACTAAGTCCCAAAGAATACGTTTTTACCAAAGGATACGAACCTCTTTGTCCACGGCTCTCCGGATCTACTAGTTTCTCTTTTGCAAAGGTGAATGGGTTTTGTACGTTTGCATATACGCGAATGTTTGAAATACCGATTTTCTTTAATTCCATTTGGTCGAACATATAACCCAACTGAATATATTTTACGCGACAATAACTTGCGTCGAAATGCCAATAATCAGAGGTGTGGTGGTTACTTCCATAAGATGAGTTAGGTGCCATTCTTGGATAACGGGCATTGGGATTTTCAGGAGTCCAATAGTCTTTTTGGACAGCCAATGGTGTTTGTCCGTCGCCACCAACATTCAAACCGAAAGAATATGGCTCTGAGTAGTAAGCATCTACACCTTGTACCCCTTGGAATAAAACTTCCAGGTTCCATTTTTTATAATCTAATGTAATATTGGCAAAATAATTCAGTTTAGGTTGTTCATCACCACGGATCACACGATCTTCTGTCGTTATTTTTCCATCTTTATTATTATCCAAATAGTGTATGTCACCGGGTTTTTGACCATCAAAAATAACCACACCTTCTTTGGGGGTCAGATTTCCTTCGGCATCTTTTGTGAAATCGTCTTCCTGTAATAAGCCATTTGTGGGATATATATAGTAACTATTTAATGCATATCCGATTTGGTGAATACGGCTTCCTTTATCATATGGTGCACCAAACAAATCTTCTATTTTATTTTTGTTTTGAGAGAGACCTCCATGGAAATTGAAATTGAAGTTTTTAGTCAATTGTTTTCCATAAGTGAAATCTATTTCCCAACCTCTGTTGCGAACTTTACCCGAGTTTAAAGGAGCAGAGCTAGTTCCACCGATATAAGAAGTCGGAGGTGTGATAATCATGTCTGTAGTCAGTTTATCATAATAATCGAATGTAATAGATAGATCTCTGAATAAACGAATATCGGCTCCTATATTTAGCATATGAACTGTTTCCCATGTGATATCAGGATTGCCATAAACTGTTTCATTACCATTCCCGGAATTAATTAATGTTTGATATTTGTATAGACCGATGTTTTCGTTACCTAATAAACCATAAGATGCTCTTAGCTTAAATTCATTGATTTTCCCTTTTAAGGGTTTCATAAAGGCCTCTTCATGTAAGTTCCAACCTGCGCCGATAGAAGGGAAGACACCCATCTTATTTCCTTTTCCAAAACGCGATGAACCATCACGGCGAACAGTAGCTTCCAATAAATAACGGCTGTCAAAGGTATAGTTAGCTTTAGCAAACATTGAAATCATCGACCAACGATCCCAATCCCCTTTATTTGTTAATTCTTGGTTGTAACCTCCGATTGCAAATAAACGATGCTTATTATGTTCAAAGGTATATTCAGCCGTACCTCCCAAAAAGTAATAACTTGATCTGTCTTTAGAGGCAGTATAAGATGCCCCCCAGGTTTGCAGGAATGCTCCTGAATTGTAATCGAAGAAGTTGTATGCTTCACGTTCGTCACGTTGAGCACTACTGCTGATACGGTATGAATACTGGCCTCTGATAATCAGTTTTGGAATAATTTCCCAACGTGGTGAAATATTGATACTTATATTGTCTTCCAGATTGGTTCGGGTACCGCCACGTTCCATAATTGCGGCCGGATTTCTTTGTTCGGGCCTGTTTCCATAATATACAATGTCACTGCCTTCTTTCATGGGATAATGAATGACTGTTGTAGGAGGAGTTCGATACACATAAGTGAAAATATCGCCACCTGTACTGTATAAAGGCTTTTCTCTGTTTGTTCGATATGAATTAAAGTCCATGTTGACAGATAAGTTATCCAGTAAGTTAACAGATGTGTTTGCGCGGATATTCAAACGGTCAGAATTTGTATTATCAACCAATCCGTTATTCTTTAAATAATTTACTGTTAATGCAAAACGAGCCAGATTACTACCTCCGGAAACTGCTACCGAATGGCTTTGCAAGGAACCGGTATGAAATAGCCAGTCAGCCCAATCTGTGTCCGGATAATTGACAGGGTCCGTATGATTTCTGGTTGCATCAATCGCTTCCTGGGAATAAACCTGGTTGCCACCGATGTTTAGATTGGCGGCATTGACCATTTCCATATAGCCTGCTCCGTCAATAAATTTTGGTAAATAAGTAGCCTCTTGGAGTCCGAAGTAGCCATTATATGATATATTTACTTTTCCAGGCATTCCTCGTTTTGTTTTTACAACAATAACGCCATTTGCGGCACGGGCTCCATAGATAGCTGCGGCTGCGGCATCTTTTAATACGGTCACACTTTCAATTGTATTTGGGTCTAATTGATTCATATCCATTGGTATTCCGTCAACAAGGACCAAGGGATCATTGTTTGTTTCCAAAGAAGAAATACCACGGATTTTTATTGTTGCAGCATCTGCTCCAGGTAAACCGGAATTTTGAGTGACACTTAATCCGGTGATACCTCCTTGTAATGACTGAGATAAAGATGTAATAGGTTTTGTTGACAGATTTTTCTCGATATCTAGGGAAGATACAGAAGAAATAGTATTTAACTTTTTTTCTTCAGAGAAACCAGTAATCACAATTTCATCTAGTGTTTCGATATTTTCTTTAAGTGAAACGCTTAGATTACTGATCGCACGTGAAACGACATATTCATATTCTTTGAATCCTAGGAAGTTGAATACAAGTACATCTCCGCGTTTTGCTTTTAGCGAGAAATAACCGTTCTGATCACTGACTGTTCCTAATTTTGTACCTTTGATAGAAATGTTTACACCAGCCATCGGGTAAGGAGGTTCTGAATTTTCCAATACTTGACCTTGGACTGTCCAAGGTCTATCATCAGCCACGCTGATGATAGATGGTTGGACTTCATCTTTTTCTTTTTTGGCAATAGCAATATAATCATCAATTTGTTTAAAAGTATAACCATCACCTAATACTGTGGATAATGCTTCCTTTATATCAGATGTTTTTATGTCTACGGACACATTTTTGTTTGTGGCTAATTCTTCTGTGCTGTAAGCGATTTTAATACCGGATTGTTCCGAAATAGCATCCAGTATTTGTTCCATCTTTGCATTTTTGAAAGATAGATTCAATGTGTAGTTCTGTTCTAAAACAGATTCAAATGCAAAGGCATTGAATGGAACTGCCAATATTAAACAGTTCAGTAAAATAATAAACAATGATCGTTTTAAGACTTTTTGTGCTTTGTAAAAGTCTTCCGATGCTTTTTTTTCCATAAATTTGTAATTTACAGGTTAAACTAAAATGATTTCGATTTTTTGATCTGTTAGCGGAGGTAGTATCTGATCCATACTGCCTCTGTTGCTTTTCATAATATTACTATGTCATGATTATTGTTCCTCCCTTATTTTTTTGATGTTAATAATGTTATTTGTTCTCTCGAGTTTGATGTCGGAGGTATAGCTGATAACCTCCAAAAGATGATCTATATCCGTATTTCTATCGACTATAAGCGAGTATCTGTTATTCTTCAGACTCTCATCTTCATAGTTGACTGAAAAGTCATACCAGCGCTGAAGTTTTTTGACGATTTCTTCCAATGCTGTATCTTTGAATATATATTCTCCATTTATCCAGGAGGTAAATAGTTCAGTATTTACTATTCGGATATCAGTTTTTGCATCGTCTCTATTATATGTGAATTGTTCGGAAGGGGTAATAGTCACAGTTTTTTTGTTTTCAGTTTTGACAGAAACAGATCCTTCTATAAGTGTTGTACTGATCGTCTTATCAGCAGTGTAGCAGGAAACGTTGAATGAAGTTCCCAATACTTTTACTTCCATGCCATTCGCGTTGACAATAAAAGGTTTTTCCTTATTTTTTGCAACCTCAAAAAATGCTTCTCCTATAAGAGTTATCTCTCGCTTGTTACCAACGAACCTGGTCGGGTAGGTTATTTCTGTTTCTGAATTTAACCAAATACGGGTTCCGTCGGAAAGTAATAGTTGATATGTTTTTCCCTTAGGTATGACTAAATGATTATTTTGTATTGTTATTTTTTTCTCTTCTTTTTGTGGTTCATAGACAAGTTTGTTTTTTGCATCGTTTTTAATTACCACATCTTTTTTCTGCATGGAAAAAGATTCTTCTGTTAATGCTATTTTTTCTCCATTCTCTAAAAGTAATGTAGGCTGGCTAAATTCTTCCATGTTGACTTCATGGATAGTGGATGCCGGTTGTTTTGAAAAATAAATCATACCGGTAAATACAATAATGGCGACCATTGCTGCATAACGTGTCCAAACAGGCAGTCTGAATGTTTTCTTTTTGGAGATGGTCTGTTTATGGACCTGCTGCCATGCGAATTCCGTATTGAATGTTTTATTTTTGCTCCTATGCGTTGTGACTTGATATAATCGTTTGAGTTTTTCATATTCGGCCCGGTTAGTATCAGATGCGTCCAGCCATTCCGTAAAGATACGGCGCTCTTCATCTGTAGCTTCGTCAGCTAATATGGAATGTATAATTTGATATATTGTTTCAGAATTCATTTTTTCTTCCTTTTATATTAATTACAATCGGGAAGAAAGAAATGGGTAGGTCAAATCAGAAAAAAAATAGAAAAAAAATAAAGGTCAGGTGTTTTAACTCCTCTTTCATGATTCGGAAAGCCTCTCCCAGATGATATTTTACGGTATTGACCGATATATTGGATATTTCAGCTATTTCTTTGTATTTCAATCCGGTGATACATTTTAGCAGAAAGACTTTTCTGCATTTCTCCGGAAGTTTCTGCAATGCCAACTGTACCTCTTTTTGATAAATAAAATCGTCTTTATCGTCCAGTTGGAGATTCCATTCTTCCGTCAGCGAGGCAATGAAATCTTCTTTTATAATTTCAGATTTATAATAATTGATGCAACTGTTTCTGATTGCACGAAAGGCATAGGGAAGAAATGTTTCCTGAGTAACAGTCAAATGCTTTTTCTCCCAAATTGAAATGAAGAATGTTTGAACAATATCTTCAGCAGTCTGACTGTCAGTGATATATCTGCAGGCATAGTTACATAAAAGGGAGTAGTGGTCCCGGAATAGTTTTTCAAAGATTTGTTCGTTGGCTATCTCCATAAGTTTAAATAATCTGCAATATTCGATAATTTTTTGAAGAAATACAAGTTTTATGCAAATGAATTGAGTGGAGGATAGTCCTTTTCTTTTGAATACATAAGAACTATCAGTGAATGAATTTGTTATTTAAATAGAATCATAAACAAATAAGGCGATGAAATTTTTTATAGACACAGCGAACCTGGATCAGATCCGGGAAGCGAATGATTTGGGCGTGTTGGATGGTGTGACGACCAATCCGTCATTGATGGCCAAAGAAGGAATTAAAGGAGTGGAAAACCAACGAGCACATTATTTAAAGATTTGCGAGATTGTGGATGGCGATGTGAGTGCCGAGGTGATCTCTACCGATTATGAAGGAATGATCAAAGAAGGGGAGGAACTGGCTGCCCTGAATCCGCATATCGTAGTAAAAGTTCCTTGCATTGAAGCGGGAATTAAGGCAATCAAATATTTTACAGATAAAGGTATCCGTACGAACTGTACGCTGGTCTTTTCCCGTGGTCAGGCTCTTTTGGCGGCAAAGGCCGGGGCTACTTATGTCTCTCCGTTTGTCGGACGTCTCGACGATATATCCAGTGATGGAATTGAACTGGTTGCCAAAATAGTGGAAATGTATACTTATTATGGCTATGAGACGGAAGTGCTTGCTGCTTCTATCCGTAGCACACAACATATTATCCAATGTATCGAGGCGGGAGCCGATGTGGCAACTTGCCCGTTGGCTGCTATCAAAGGTTTGTTGAAACACCCGCTTACCGATAGCGGACTGGCAACCTTCCTGGCCGACTATAAAAAGGTGAACGGATAGGCCGTCGGTGACAAATTATATTTTCTTTGTTTTATAGGGGGCAGCAAAAAGTTTGTCACGGCTGATTATTAGTGTGTTAGGACGGAATTGGCTTACAACCGGGGTAAAAAAGTACCTACTTTCGACCTCGAGTTTGTCATAGTTAACATTTGTTGGGTTTTTCTCCCGGTTGTAATAAAAACATAGAAAACGGATTCGGCGGTAGGATCGGGATGTTTATGAATTGTCATGTTCTCAGAAAAATAAAGAGGATGGAATTCTTTATTTCATTGAAGAATACTTATCTTTGCATATCAACTTAAAAGAATTAACTATGAAGTATTTAAATCCAAGAGCAGATCTTACGTTTAAACGTATTTTTGGCGAACATCCCGATCTGGTGATCAGTTTACTCAATGCCTTGTTGCCCCTGAAAGCGGGTGAGGAGATTAGAGAGATCGAATACCTCCCTTCCGAGATGGTGCCGGACAATCCCTTGCGTAAATTCAGTATTGTAGACGTTCGTTGCTGCGATGTGAAAGGGCGTCAGTTTTTGGTAGAGATGCAGATGCTTTGGTCGCCGGAGTTTCGCGAGCGAGTTCTTTTCAATGCCTCAAAAGCTTATGTGCGTCAGTTAGATGCAGGCGAAGGCTACGAATTGTTGCAGCCGGTTTATTCGCTCAACCTGGTGAACGAGGTTTTCGAACCGGCTCTGGATGGTTATTACCATCATTATGCAATGGTGCATGTGGAGCATACGGATCATATCATCGACGGTTTGCAATTGATTTTTGTCGAGCTGCCTAAGTTTACTCCCCATACCTATAGTGAGAAACGTATGCATGTCCTTTGGCTCCGTTTTCTGACTGAGATAGGTGAATCGACGCGTGTCGTCCCTCATGAATTACTGGAAGCCCCTGAAATATCGAAAGCTCTGACAGTGTTGGAAGAATCAGCCTTTACAGACGAGGAGTTAGCCGGTTACGAGCATTTCTGGGATGGTATCAGTGTTGAAAAAACTCTTTATAATAGTGCAAGACGTGAAGGGCTTGCCGAAGGAAGGGCTGAAGGAAGGGCTGAAGGTATTGTCAAAGGAAAAGCTGAAGGTATTGCTGAAGGAAGAGCCGAAGGTCTTGCCGAAGGAGAAGCGAAGGGTAAACGCCTTATTGCTGCCAACATGAAAAAGTCAGGTATTGATCCACTTATCATTGTACAATGTGCCGGTTTGTCAATAGAAGAGATTGAACGACTTTAAGAGTTACTGGATAGATGCGAACATGATTTATGTCTTAATAGTTCGCATTAAAATATGATCCCGATGATATTCGGATACCATCCCGGTGATGATGAAACGTCACCGGGGTGGTATGATGCAAAAGCTATAGCTTTCGAGATTAGAAGCTATAGCTTTTGTCCTTAAAGTAAGTAGCCTTTGAGCTTAGTTGTTATTCACTTCTTAAAACTTTGACAGGATTGCTCGAAGCCGCTTTGTAAGTATGCCAGCTGACGGTGAGCAGTGTTATAAAAAGTACACTGATTCCGCCGAGCAGAAAGTGGAAGACGGATATTTCCGTATGATAGGCAAAGTGTTCCAGCCATCGATTGAGGAAAAGCCATGAGACAGGAACGGCAATGACAAAGGCTATCCCGATCCAGCCGACAAACTGTTTATTCAGTAAAAACATAATCCCTAATGTGCTGGAACCGTTTACTTTCCGGATGCCAATTTCTTTGGTGCGTTGTTCCGTAGCATACAAAGCCATACCGAACAACCCGAAACAAGTCAGGAAAATACTGATCAGCGAGTACATGATCATTAATTCCGCCAGTTCGGTTGTCCTGCTGTTGCGTTGCATGAACTCTTTATAGACATCCTGGAAAGTAAAATATTTACCCGGATTCATCCTTTCCCATACTTCTTTAATAGCAGCCATTGTTTGCTGACGTTCTTTGCCCACTTTGATCTCTGCAAAAGCATATCGTTTATCATCATCCTGGCCGATGTAAATGATACTGGGAAAAACATCTTCTTCGAGTGAATTGGCAAACATGTTCTCGACAATACCTGCAACGACCACTTTAGGGTTGTTGCTGTCTTTTTCATATTCTTTAAAGTCTTTGTCGTATTTACTTAGTTGCTGGCCGAACGGATTTTCTCCCGGCGGAATCAGTAGGTCTGCATATTTCCGGGTGATATAGGCCGGACTTTGGAATTGTTCGAGCGCCTTATCCGGCTCAACTCCCTGTATGATGTCGATTTTTAATGTTCTCAGGAAATCACGTCCTCCCATGTATTGCGCTTTCATATAATGGCTTTCACTTCCATCCTGGTTTTTGATATTCACGGGAGCTATCCCCATGTTTAGTAAAGGACCACCTGTAAGTGTTACATTTTCTACGCCGGGTATTTTTCTTATTTCGTGTGCAAAAGCCGGTAAGTAGGAATTGTCTGCTCCCCAATTGCCCACCTCGATTAATCCGTGATATCCTTCCGCTTTGTTTTGTATAAAATGAAGTTGGTTGTTTACTGTAAGTGTTGCGATGATCAGCCCGATAGAGACTGTATATTGGGCAATCGAAAGAGCCGTTACGATCCTTCTTTTCTTGTTTCCGGTGAAAAATTCGCGATAGCCGGAGGCCGATAGTTTGGATATTTTCCGGCTGATATAAACAGAAGGAATGATCGATAACAGGAGTATGAACACTGTAATAACAGGTAATGCCTGTCTGTTAAAGAAAAAAGAAGTCTCTATCTTTCCGGAAGTGATCGAATTGAATATCGGGATCAGATCGTGTGTTATCAGCAAAGATAACAGGAAGGATACAATGACGGTCAGGAATGTATCGATAAATAGCTGGTGGTTTATATTGTTTTTTGTCGCTCCCATCAGTTTTTCCGTATGGATCATCCGCACTTGTTGCAATAGGCGGGAGAAGTTGAGATTGATATAATTGAAACAGGCAATTAGCAGGATAAGAATGGCTGAGATCAGCCCGACGTAAAGTAATGTCTTTTGACGGCTGTTCATGAAGAAGTAACTTTCCTGTGTGTATTTTTTGAAATAACTCTCTTGTAGAGTGTACAGACGGTATTTTCCGTCAGGAACAAAGGTTTGTATGCCGTCTTTATGGATTTGTTCGGCAAACTTTTTCGTATCGATCGGGCGGTTGGTCATAAACAGACATACTCCTCCGGGGAGTGGCCCGTCATTTCCGATTACGGCATCGAAGTCGATATAAGATTGTTCACGCGATTTCAGCACAGCGGCAATCTGATAGGTGGTTTCATTCTTTCCCTCTTCAATCGTACCATCCTCCAGTACACGGGTCGTTACATTGTTTTCACCGGTTATGATCGTTTGGCCGATCGGATTCTCTTTGCCGAAATACTTTTGGGCACATTTTTCCGATAAGGCGATCTTGTTCGGTTGTGTCAGCACTTCGTTCAAATCTCCATACAATACCTTATAAGGGAAGAAATGGGGAAACGAGGCTTCTGTTGTCATTATAATGATGGGGTCGAAACGGGTATTGTTTACTTTTATGTAATCCATTCCGATATTATTAAGGCATACATGATCTATAATCTCCGGGTATTTTTCTTTAATCTCGGCTGCAATACCACCGGCAGTGAAACAAACCCGTTCACCCGGTTGGATCGGCGAATCCTGGTCCATCATATAAATAGTCTCCCGGTGAGGATTATCCGCCTCCAGGTTATACTCATGGATAACGAAAATAGCTAGCAAGTTCGTGCAGGCAATGCCGATTGCCAGGCTGACGATCGATATGATTGAAAATGTCTTGTTCCGCCACCAGCTTCGCAGGACGAGTTTGAATGCGATTGCTTTCATTTTGTAATTCATAATAGGTTATTCACTTCTTAATACTTTAACAGGATTACCGGATGCAGCTTTGTAGCTGTGCCAGCTGACGGTGAGTAGGGTGATGAGCAGGACAAAAAAACCGCTTATCAGATAGATTCCGATGTTCATATCCGTGTGGTAGACGAAATTTTCCAACCAGCGGTTGAGTAGCAGCCAGGTAATAGGGATAGCAATGATAAAGGAGATGCCTATCCAGGATATGAACTGGCTGTTGAGCAGTAACATGATTTGGGGGCTGGTCGCTCCGTTTACTTTCCGGATACCTATTTCTTTGGTGCGTTGTTCGGTTGCATAGAGTGCCATTCCGAACAGGCCGCAGCAAGTCAGGAAGAGGCTGATCAATGAATACATAAACAGCAGCCGGGAGAGTTCGGTTGTTTTCTCGTTCCGTTGCAGGAACTTTTGGTAAACATCCTGGTACGTGAAATAGTTACCCGGGTTTACCTTATTCCATGCTTCCCGTACGGCGGCGATACTCTTTTCTCTGTCGTCGCCGAGGCGTATATAAATGTAATTGAACGAATTTTGAGGACTGTTGTTGATCTGTATGGTAAAAGGATAAACCTCACTTTCCAGCGTATGTGTGTATAAGTTATCGACGATACCGGCAATTGTCGTGACCGGTGCATTTGACGGATCATTACCTGTATTCCCTTCGTCGAACTCTTTATCGATCGCATTAATCGGCTTACCGATCGGGTTTTCTCCTTTTCCGACCAGTATCTCTGCATATTTCTCATTGATATATACCGGACGGGCATATTTTTCGACGGCCTGTTCGGGAGGAAGACCTTTTAACAGCTTCAGTTGTAAGGCGTCCAGGAAGTCTGGTTCACCGAAATAGTTGATTTGTGCCGTATAGTTTTCACTGCCGTCTTCATTTTTCAGGACGATTTGCATTATCCAACTGTCCAGGATAGAGCTTCCGGCAAGGGATACGTGCTTTATCTCCGGGTGTTTTTTTAGTTCCCGGGCAAAAGGACGGACATAAGAACTGTCTTCTTGCCAATCCCCTATTTCAATCAGGTTTTTATAATTATCTCCTCCTTGGCGGATGAAATGAAGTTGGTCGTTTACCGTCAGTGTGGCAATGACCAGGCCGATAGAAATAACATATTGGGCGATGGACAATGAGGTGACTATCTTCCTCTTTTTATTTCCGGTGAAAAACTCCCGGTAGCCGGAGCTGGAAAGCCTGGATATCTTTTGTCCCATATAGGCTGCCGGAATTATGGATAACAGCAGGATAAAACAACAGATGACTGGCAATGATTGTCCGTTGAAAAAGAAAGAGGTATGTAATTGCCCGTTTACGATTGAGTTGAACAGGGGAAGCAGGTCATGGGTAATCAGCAACGAGCAGAGGAAGGCAATGATTACCGTCAGGAAGGTATCCAGAAAAAGTTGCAGGTTGATTTCTTTCCGGCTGGCTCCCATCAGTTTCTGTGTATGAATCATCCGTACCTGTTGAAGGAGACGTGAGAAGTTGAGGTTGATATAATTGAAACAGGCTATCAGCAGAATCAGGATGGCGGAGATTAATCCTACATAGAGCAATGTAGGCTGACGGAAATTCAGATAGTTCGATTTCTGTCCTTCGGTCGTGTAGAAGTAGCTTTCCTGTAAAGTATCCAGATAATAATTCCCCAGGTCACCCTGTAAAGTAGGGATTTTGTCTTTTTTCAATTGTGCTTCAAATGCTTTCCGGTCGATTGGCTTGTTCATCAGTAACAGGCTGGTACCGCCATAGAAAGGATCTGAAATGGCCGTTACTGCCTCCAGGTTTAAAAAAGATTGTTCCCGGTCGGCTATGATAGCGGCAACCTGGTAAGCGTGTTCGTTGTTAGTACTGCCTTTGGTACTCATCTCTTCATCGGGAAGGTTGAAATGTATTATTTTGCCAATCGGATTGGTTTTTCCGAAAAGTTTCCGGGCAGTTTGTTCGGTAAGGGCCAGTTTGTCGGGCTGGGTCAAGGCTTCTTTCAGGTTTCCGGAGAGTACTTTATAAGGGAAAAACTCAGACAAAGACGGATCGGCGGAGACGAGACGAATCGGTGCGTGTTTCACATTATCGATAGAAATGTATTTGACGGTTTTTCCGCTTATCCGGAGATAATTCTCGACTTCGCTGTATTTCTCTTTCAGCATTGCCGGGATATCGCCTCCTGCATAGATTGTCTTTTCTCCGGTTTTCATCGGCCAGTCCTGGCTGAGTATCCAGATACGTTCTTTGTTCGGATTTCCTTTCTCTATTCCATATTCATGAATAGTGAATACGGCCAGCAGGTTTGTGCAGGCAATGCCGATCGCCAGGCTGACGATGGAGATTATTGAGAATGTCTTGTTTCTCCACCAGCTGCGGAATACAAGTTTTAGAGCGACAGTTTTCATAAATTCGATATTAGGCTTTTCGTTCCGTTCTTTTTTGAATGGCATTTCAAATCTATCCTCTTTCTTTTGTAGAGACAAAGAATAAGTAAAAATAATTGAAGGATACAGTCAAATTGTCTAAATATTAGACAATGGGAGTTGGGAGAAAAAAGAATCCGTATATCTTTGCTTTTGTTATGAGAAATGGAAAGATTATAGTAGTGGACGATAATGAGGCGGTGCTTAAAACATTGCGGATGATTCTTTCGCGTGAATTTAAGACGGTGGTTTGTGCTTCGGTGCCGACTTTGCTGCCTGCTTTGCTTCGGGAAGATGATGTGGATGTTGTCCTGTTGGATATGAATTTCGGAACCGGGAAGCAGAGCGGGGGAGAGGGACTTTTCTGGCTGGACCGTATCCGTGAACGTCCGAATCCGCCGGAAGTCGTGTTGATTACTGCTTTTGGTGATATCGAACTGGCTGTCTCTTCCCTGAAAAAGGGAGCGGCGGATTTTATCGTGAAACCCTGGGATAATGATAAACTCTTGTCGACTGTTATCGCTGCCTGGGAATCCCGTTCCGGGAGAAAACGAAATTCCTCTCGAAAGGAATCGGAATTTCTTTCGGAAGAAACAGATTCTGTCGTTACATTGCTTGTCAACTCCCTGCTCCGGAAATATGCAACGGCTTATGGGAAACCTTTTCCCGGAATTACTCCCGATGCATTGCATAAGTTGTCGGACAGGATGCTCAATGGTGACCTCAGTCTTTTGCAGCAGACCATCGAGCGTGCCGTGCTTCTTTCAAATTCATCCGTGCTCGATAGTGATGACTTTTATATGGACGTTCCTCCTGTAACTGTTTCCCATCCGGTTACTTTGGAAGAGATGGAGAAACAGTTTATCAGTGAAGTGCTGGCAGAGAAAAAAGGAAATCTGACACTTTGTGCCCAGCAACTGAATATCAGTAGGCAGACACTTTATAATAAGATGAAGAAATATAACCTTTAGGAAATAACAGGCTGATATGTCAAAATAATACCGGAAAGACGATGGCAAGTGACCTGCATCTTTCCGGTATTTAATTAGGTGAAGTCGTGTTTATTTCCTGATACCTTGGATTGTTTTTGTTGTCCGGTCTGTTGTCATTCTGAAGAAATATACGCCTTGAGGGAGAGAACCTGTATGAATTATATTTCCCGGATGATGTATCTTTCTGACCAGTTTCCCGTTGCTTGCATAGATTTCCAGCAATTTGACTTGCTGGTTATGAATGATATTCACCTGATCGCTGAACAGGTTGGGTTGAATACTTACTTCCTCTTCCCTCTGTATCTGTTCATTATCGACGCTGGTGTCGGTATCGATTGTAACCGGTTGGCTCTTTTTGTCGTTGTAAAGGGCATATACCTGATAAACAGGAGCGTTAGCCGGTATGTTTTTATCGGTATACTGTGTGCTTGAGGCCGGTAAGGTGGCCAATTCCAATTGGTCGCGGTTGATTTGATAACCTATCGGTTCCGTAAAATCGGTAATCAGGAATCCTTCCGGCGACGAAGAGGCAATCTCTGATCTTATGATTGTCATTTTAGTGCTTTTCACCGGATTAAGTGCTTGTTTCTTTGCACTTAACAGTGAAGCACTATTTGTCAGTTCTCCTTCTTCCGAAGTTACGACGAATGAAATGCAGGAGTTGGCATCCAGCTCTTCGGTCGGGAATGTTGCCCACTTTTTGTCGCTCATTGCATAGATATTCCCTTTTCCGTCGATGGCTGGCCCTTCGTCGGCAAAAGCCGGAAAAATCTTTTTATTATATTCTTTGGCATGAATAGCTACAATCAAATCCTGACCGGCATCTATAGTGAAAGGCTTTTTTAATGTAATAGCATTCGTTTTCTGGTATTCAATATCTGTCAGATCTTCTTCATATATCCGGTTTCCCTGTTCTATATAAACGGCGTACGACACATTTTCGACCGGAGTGAAATAAACGGTAGTGATCGTCTTTTTGTGAATTGGTGTCAAATCATTCGTATCCCATCTCTGACCATAATAAAAAGGATCGCCTAATCCAAACTGAGAAACTATCCCTTGATCTCCCCAGCCGATAATTTGTTGATATATGGGTGCTTTCCATTCCAGTTCGATATTTCCGTCTGTCGTTTTCCGGGCTGTCAGGTCCGTCGGTGCCATTAAGCCGGCTTCTACTGTTTGGCCGTCCTGCGACATACCGGCAAGATATGTCGTTCCTGTATTCTGAGGATCCAGCCAGATATCCATACGCTCTTTGCTGTTTTCGCTGAATTTGTTCCAATGAAAAGAAAATTTACCGTACAGGTTTAGTCCGTTGGGGTTTTCACAAGAAGAATTACCTCCGCTCAATGTTCCTATAATCAGACCTTTGTCGTTGAAAAGCGGAGAGCCGGAAGATCCACCTTCCGTTACCGCATGACCGTTGGCCGTTTCATCGAAGGTGGTGTTCCAATGGGCATTCCTTGCTCCGGTTTGCTTTGTATCCGCATTGCTCCAGGTGACAGATTCAACCGGATATTTTCCATAGGTGGAAATCTTTTTATAATCTCCTGAAGGGTGATGGATGCCGACTCCTGAAGGCGATGGCGTACCTGTCCGGTCCCAGCCATTGAAGAAAACATCATAATTATCGGGAATGTTCTCGTTCAGTAACAACAACAGACCGTCGGAACCATTCTGAATAGGGATCGCAGCTTTACGGGTACAACCAACTATTGGTTCATACCTATTCCCGGACGAACTGTTGTCGCAGCCAGTGCGTTCCATATGAAAAAAAAACATCCATTCCTGTAATTCTTCGTCTGTCGCCTCTCCTAAACCGTCCATTGTCTGCGAACAGTGGTAAGCGGTCAGGATATAAGGCTTCTTATCTTTTGCCGTATTATTAACCAGCGATCCGGAACAGATAAAGTATTGTCCTTTTATCAGCTGGATTGTATGGCACACGCCTTTTTGTTGTAATTGCCAGTCATCTCCTTCTTCACAGTTGATGTTCACCATGCAGGGACCTGATAATTCTTCTTGGGCGCTTTTCGTTCCTTTTGTTACGTAAAGATGGTTGTATCCATATCCTATGCCGCTGATCCGTAATAAAGGTTCCTTATCCGACGCAGCCGGTACGTATTCCAGTGTAATTTTATCACCGGCAATCGGTTCGGTAGCAAAATGTCCGTTTTGGGGATGGGTACGGGTTGTATAAGCACCCAATACCTGGCTTTTATCTGCATTATAAATAAATAATTTGCCGCCTTCCGGAATGTAAAAATCGGAGTAAGACAAGATCAATGCAATAGCTCCTTTTGCTTCGAGATGCAGTTGCCATACTTTTTGTCCGTCGGGTAAAGTCCTCCAATTTCCACTGTTGGATATACTCAAATCTGTTTCGATCCGTTTGGCAATCGCTAAAGGAGCACCTTGGCTTACCCGCCAAGCATCGACAACTTTAAGGTCTTCAACACTGAAGTTTACCGGGATCTGTACAGGCTGTTCCGTACTTTTCAGATTGGTCATAAACTGAAAACTCGGCGGAAGACCTCCTTCACTGATTTGTGCATGCAGAAATATCGTTGGAAAACAACAGAGACAAAGAATACCTGCTATTAACCGAATGGAATGGTAATAGTAATGATTCATCTTATTTGTAATATAATACTAGTTTTTTTTGTTGCGTTAAAAATAAGAATTATTTATTTAACCACAATCATCACATACTGATTTTCCTGTATTCTCTTGTTGTCAAGGAGATCCAGCAGTTTTTGCTGTTTAGGCGAGCCGGTTCGTTCTACGTTCATACGCATTTCTGTCAGTGTACGGATCATATAAAGATAACCGTCTGTTTGTCCGTCCGGCCAGAAAGTGAGTCCGCCGTCCAGGTCGTTGACAAATCCCTGTCCTCTACGCGGAAGGACATACGTTTTACCTTCATCTTTCATATAAACAGCCTGATAACTCAGTGTCGGTTTGTACTCATATTCAAATCCCAGCCAGCTTACGAGCTTTGGACCTTTCTTTTGATACAGGCCCATGAATAAACCTTTTGAGTTTTCATATAAAGTACGCAACCATATCTTCTCATCCGTAACTTCTTGTTTTTCTGCATAGTCAGTCAGGATGCCGTATTTCCCGAGATTCAGATTGTACAAAGGTACAACAGTCTGCGGATCACGCATCTGGAATACGGTATCACAGAACGGTATCATAAAAGTCATTTGATCCTGTGCCTCATTCCAATAGGCTGTCTGGAAGAATGGGATATTATCTGTTTGCGATTTGGAAAGTGTCGATTTATCCTTTAAGGTGAACTTCCCGAGCGTTTCGCCTGCCAGGTTAAAAGTCAGCATGCAGTTCGGAACACCGCTTGTGTCTTCATAGTGGCTCAACATATATCCGTCGGATGAGAATCCCAGTAATTTATCTTTTCCCAGGTTGATTGTGTATTTCTTTTCCACTGTTTCAGGAAAAACATACCGGGTGATTGTCAACATCGTATCTAGTGGAGGCAGTTCAATGATTTGTGGGTCGCAAAGCTCCTGGCTTCCTCTGGTTTCCACATCTTTACCGCTCATGGCACAATACATGCGGGTTGTCTTTTTGTCATAAAACAGATTATGCCCGTTCATTTCATTATTCCATTTATAGGCCAGTGCCTTGAAACCGTATCGTTTACTTGGCCTTCCTATTTTCCGGTAATAAAGCCGCGGGTTGTTGAACGTGATGAAAGCATTGCTGTCAGGTATGGAAATAGCTTGCTTTACCGTAAAGTTACCGTCTCCGACAATATAATAATCTATTTCCGAAGCGATCTGGCTTAACTTCAATGGTTGCTTTTCGCCATCGAGGGCACTTTCCAAATCTATATGGGTAGGAGCAACAGAATAATCGACTTTCCCTTCATATTTAGGGGGAGTGATTGGACGGGTGCTCTTTCCTTCTTTTTGTTTACAGCCGCTTAGTGTACCGAGACATACAGCACAGGTGGCAATCAGAATATATAATGTTTTCATGATACCGGTTTTTTTAATTGATTGCCTCAAAAATAGGTATTATTTATTGATTTGTATTCATTAAATACGATTTTATCGTTTATTTACGAATAAACAGTAATAATGTTGCATGCTAATGATTTAATAGTTTTATTTGACGACAATCATCACATTCTGATTGTCCGGCAGATCACTGAGGAAGTTTTTAAGAGTTTCCTGTTTAGGGGAACCGGTTAGTTTAATTCCTTTTTTCAGTTCACCGGCCGGCCGGATCATGTACATATATTCATCTGTTTGACCATCGGGCCAGAAAGGCAAGCCTCCGTCCAGGTCGTTTATCATTCCCCGGGCTGTCAGTGGTAATGCTTTGGTCTGACGTTTATTTTTCAGATAAACCATTAGGTAATCTTCGGATGGAAAATCCTGGTTCTGCTTGTCTTTGTTGTCCAGCCATCCGGATTTATTACTTTTACCCTCCCTGTGAACTTTCAGGAATACGGCTTGCGAATTTTCCCGTAAATTATCCACCCATGCTTTATTACGTTTATCTCCTCTATTAATCACATAGGTTGCCGGTGCCTTGTATTTGCCTAAATGAATGGCATAGACCGGAGCAATGGTCTGCTGATCCAGCAGTCGGTAAATCGTATCGCAATAGGTCGCTGAAAATGTCGGTTTGTTATCATACAGATACGATGTATGGAAGAGTGTGAAATTGTAAAAGTTATCGCTTTTAATAGTACCAATGGAATCGATCCCGAAATAAAAATGGCAGAGAGTATCGCCTTTTAAATTGAAAGTGTTGACTCCATAGTCAAATCCGGTCCCAGGGTAAAAGAAGCGGCCGACAGACATTTCCGGAGTGAATATCTCTACCCAGTTTTTCAGAAGACGGCGGTTTGGCAATGAGTCCGGATACAGATAATGCACCCTGGCCAGGACACTGTCCAACGGAGGAAGTTCTCCTATATATTTGGTTGAATATCCGGTTTCCTGATTCAGTTTCTTTAATTGTACGTATAACCGGGTAGTCTTTTTATCATAAAACAGGTTATTACCCGATTCATTGTCCCGCCAATTACTATATTCTGTTTTCAATCCGACCCGTTTCCGTTTTTTCCCTTGCCGGTAAAGGTATAGTTTCGGCTTGTTGAGGGCAATGAAACCACCCTCAACAGCGACAACTTCGGTCACTGGATATTTATCGTCGCCTACCTGATAATATTCGATGGTCGATGCCACTTCACTTAACCGGACAGGAGATGATGTGGAAATAGCTGATTCGACATCTATTTTAGCTGTAGGTGTTGAATGGTCATACCTGGCTGTATATTTCGGACTGGCAGGCTGGTAAGCAGTTTCTTCAGTAGTAGAGGATTCTGTTTCATTTTTTTGCTTACAACCGGATACAAGTATCAAAAGAGTAAAAAACAAGCAATATGAGATGTTCTTTTTCATAATTATTTCTTTTTATTTCTTCAGGCGACCCAGAAGAATATAGTTATTATCGTTTTCATTTATAGAGATAAGCATTTTTTTCAGAGCAGCCTCTTTATCCGGAGACAGATCCTTTGTTTTCAGTGCATTTTGTAGCTCTGTTTGTAAATTTCCCGGATCCATATTCAGAATGAAATACCCATTTCTGAAATTGGGAAAAGGAGGATGATGTCCATCGAAACTTCTGAGCGGTAATTCG
This sequence comes from Parabacteroides sp. AF17-3, assembly GCF_003635445.1. Taxonomy (NCBI): domain Bacteria; kingdom Pseudomonadati; phylum Bacteroidota; class Bacteroidia; order Bacteroidales; family Tannerellaceae; genus Parabacteroides; species Parabacteroides sp. AF17-3. The sequence continues at coordinate 197,294 of NZ_QTMM01000009.1, forward strand.
GTATTTCCCAGAAAATCGTTTATCAGATGCATGTATGCCCCCTTCAGGGTCTGTTTGTCAATTATATAATATGCGGGATTAGCAGAGTCAAACATATACTTTGAAACTTGAATTGTAGAATAAGTATAGCACAGAAAATGATTGCTCAGTTCCTGAAAACCATGTTCAGGAACTGGGTCTTCAGAAAACTCTGTGACAAACTTTGGGCGTAAACGGTTATTTTGGAAATCATAGTGATAGAACGTATCTGTCCGTGCCGGCATCACATATCGGATCATTACATCGAAAGCTGAAGTATTACCTCCGGAAATAATTTCTGAGTTATAGTCATAAACAGTCCGGTCTCCCGGTTCGATGAATGCTTTTCTTTCTCCCAGGAAATCCTGTGTCCAGGCAATAGCAGGTAATCCGGGAAATGGGAGTAGGACGGCTGCAATCAAATTGCTGTCCAAAACATGAATTTTTCCTTTGGGAACACGTAAACATAAAGGGATCGGAGGAAGAGAATTACCTTTCAGGTCATATACCAGCAATTGACTACTGGTCCAGGGCAACAAATAAATCCGATCGTTTTTTTCATCAATCTGAGCGTCATAAATTGTTTGGTATTCTCCCGGCCCTTGTCCGATAGAACCGATCATAGTAATGAAATTCCCTTTGCGATCGAAAAGCTTGAACGGATTTTGCTGCTTGTTCCATACGAGGATATAGTTTTCGGAAATAACTGTTTGCTGGTCTCCGACAAGTGCTTCGTTTTTATTATCCAGACGGATTATTTCAAAGTCATCGACTAGCAAACTTAAGGGAATCCGGATAGTATCCTTTAATAGTTTTTGATCGCAAATAATGACGGAATCGTCTCCTATTTGCTTAATGGAACCAACGGCAGGACAGGTGTCAAGTGTCTTGTCATTGGAGGTCTTGCATGAAATAAGAGAGAACAGAATTATAAAACCAGACAAAGTTCTGGCAATTCCTCTTTTATATTTCAGGTGATTCTTGTTTATCATATCAGGTGTACTAATGTTTTAATTTGGCTAAAATGATGATATTATTATCATTTTCATGTATTGACTCTGCCAATGTAGTCAATTCTGCTTTTTCTTCTTCTGTTAATTTGTTAGACTTTAGAGCATTTTCTAACGTGCTTTTCAGGTTAGCCGGTTCTATATTCTGGATAAAGTAGCCATTATAAAAAGAGAAAATAGGCCAGCCGATTTCCGTGTATCCCAGATAATTATTATATAATCGGAAAAAAGCTCCTTTTCCAGTTCTTTTGTCTACAATATAATAGCTGGGAGATGATGATACAAATGAAGTAGCTGATACTTGTTTCGGATAGGAAGCCTCTCCTATATAATGGTTCGGAAGTTCGATATAGCCGTGCCAGGGGATCGGGTCTTCACTGAAATTCATGGTGAAGGTTGGAGACAAGCGGTTATTGCGGTAATCGTAGCGGTAAAGGCTGTCGACGCGTGTTGGTACGATGCAGAGGATATTTACGTCAAAAATACCCGGTACATTATTATATGTACAGACCTCATTACTGTAATCTTGCGGTGCAGCGAGATGGCCGGGTTCGATATAGTCTTTCCTGTTCCCGTGAAAATCCTGTGTCCATGCTACTGCCGGCATGTCGGGGAATGGAAGTAGAACAACTGCAACCGTCGAATCCTGAAGGTCTACATGGAAAGTGCCTTTGGGAGCCCGCAGACAAAGTGGTATTGTAGGTTGGGGATTACCCTTCAGGTCATAGACCTGTATTTGGGCACTTTGCCAGGGCAATATATAAATTCGGTCGTTTTCTTCGTCTATATTAGCGTCATAAACATTCAGGTATTCGTTGGGGCCTTGTCCGTATGATCCGATCGTTGTCAGGAAGTTTCCTTTTCGGTCGAAGAGTTTGAAAGGATTTTGTTTGTTGTTCCATGCTAATAAATAATTATCGGAAACGATTACGCGTCCTTCGCTGATCAGCGCTTCATCCCGGTTGTCCAGATGAATGATCTCTGGTTTTTCCGTAAGATAAGTGAGTAGAAGGTGTATGGAGTCGGTCAGTAATTTCTGATCGCATGAAAGAACCTGGTCATCCCCCACCTGTACAAAAGTACCGACAACGGGTGAGTCTTCCAATCCGTTATTGAATGATGATTTATTGCCACTTTGACACGAGACTATCAATAGTAAGCAAAGTAAACCAGTAATAAGATTTCCTACCTTCTTCATAATGTTGCTGTTTTAGAATGATGTTTGATGCAAATATATCCTTAAATGTTGATAACAGACTAGAAAGTCAGTTGACATTTTAGATAATACTGAAAGGGGTAACGGGCAGATATATAGATGTTTACTATCTGATCGTAGTAAAAATGAATTGACATTTCCTCTTTAGCAGTTTAGAACGCATTCAAAAGATCATCCAGAGACAGGTTATCATCCTCAACTCCGAACTTCTCCCGTTTCATACGTGCTTTCTTTTGGCTGATGGCCGAAGGAGTGATATAATAGATGGAGGCAAGGTCTTTCGTGCTGATCCCGCTTTTCAACAGGCAACAGAAGGCGATGTCTTTTGTACGGAGTAACGGATAAGTTTTTTTTAGTCGTTCGGCAAAGCCGGACCAGATATTATTCACAGTTTCGATCAATTCGTCTATCTCTTCCGATGTTAACCTCGATTTGTTATCATCTGTGTTTTCTTTTGCTTTTCCGGAAAGGGAAGGAATCTTTTGGGATGCGGACAGACGGCGGAACAACTGTTCACGTAAAGCCGTAGCTCTTTCACGCAAGGATATCAATTCCCGTTCTTTCTCTAATTGGGCGACCTGGTTTTTTAGTTCCTGTTCTTTTAATTGTTGTTCGCCGATGATTTTCTTTTTCCGGAGACGGTTGTAGACAATATACCAAAGGGTACAGGCTGTAATCAATATCAGACATAATGAAAGGAGGTAGATATCTTGTTGCTTCTTTTTGAGTTTTAATTGGTTATTTTCATTTTTGAGCAGTTCTTCCTGATATCGTTGTGTCATTATCTGTGATTCGGCATCACCGGATATGTTGCTGAAACTTCCTTCATAGTTTTTCCAGGCGTAGTATATTTGTTCGTCTGTTTTGTTTTTTTCATATAGCCGGGCCAATAGTTGATAGGCACGGGTTGCAACATAGGTGTTTGTGCTTTGTATTGCTTTCTGTAGGTAAACCCTTGCCGAATCGGTTTCGCCGGATGCAATGTATATTTGGGCTTGAGTAAGCATATGATATGGATAACTAGTCCGGGTGTTACATAAACTCTGACTTGCTTTCAATGCTTCCGTTGCGTTTCTAATATTTCCCTTTTCTTTTTCAATTTCGCTTATTTTTTGATAGAAAAAGGCTGTTTGTTCCCTTGATTCGATTTCCAGTGATTTCCGGATGGCTTTTTGGTAGTAGATGATTGCACTGTCGGTTTGTTCTGAATATCGATATGCCTGTCCGATTTCTGCTAATACTTCTGCCTGGTAAGCGGCAGGGATAAAGGCACTGTCTTGTAATGACAGTCTATGCTGCTGCAATGCCTGTTTTGCGTTGCCTTTGTACAGAAGGGCAAAACCGCTGTATTCGTATAATCTGGTTCGTACTACAGGATTTGTTGCAAACGGAATACCCAGGGTAAAGAAGGAGTCAGCCCGCATATAGTTCGCCGTTTGCATATTGATAAACCCACTCCAGAAACAAGCATTCGAGGTATTGACCGAATCATTGTTGGCAATGAAAATATCAATAGCTTTTGTGAGCAGGGAGTCTGTCCGTATGGCCTGACCTTTGCGGAATCCAGCAATAGTCTGAAACAGATCGTATTTCGCTTTAGGATAATCGGCCAGCTGGTCAGGGTTCTTTATCTTCTCCAGAAATATTAATGTACTGTCCGGCTTTTTGTCCAGATAATTTTCAGCCTGTTCCAACCAATACTCTGTTTGTCCGCCCGTACAGGCCGACAAACAGAGTATAGATTGTATAATTAGTAGCCAAAAAGTATTTTTCATGGAGATACCGGTTATTTGAAGCAAATGTAATGCTTTTAGTATCCCAATTCAAATTCCTGATCGACTGCCGGAACTCCTTCGTCCATCCATTTGGGCATTGGTTGCTTGTTCAGGTAATGCTGGAAGAACTGATACATACGTTTCTGGAAATCTATCCGGTTTGCCAGACGCATCGGCCAATGAATTTCTCCGGTATAATTGAGTAGCCATACTGGTTTTTGCAAACGTTTGAGTGCTACAAAATATTCTATTCCCTGATACCAGGGTACATGACCATCGTTGTCGTTATGCATGATCAGGATGGGAGTTTCTACTTTATCCATGGTAAACAACGGAGAGTTTTCCATATATTGCAATGGGGAATCCCATAAAGTTCCGCCGATACGGCTTTGTCCGTGTTCATATTGGAAAGAACGGTTCAGCCCTGATCCCCAACGGATTCCACCGTAGGCACTGAACATATTGACGACCGGAGCTCCCGATTCGATAGCGGCAAACAGGTTTGTCCGGGTAGCAAGATAAGCAACCTGATATCCGCCCCAGCTATGACCTTGTGCACCGATTGCTTTTTCATTTACATATCCTTTGGCTATTAATGAGGTAATACCCGGCATGACACAGTTGAAACAGCTTTCTCCGGGATAACCGTCTACATAACGTACATCCGGATTGAAAATGATATAACCATTACTGGTATAGAAATGGTAATCAATCGTGGAACGATGCGGTTCCGGCATATGGTAAGCATAAAGCGTTTCCGAATTACGTTCGTAGAAGTTTACGATTACCGGATATTTTTTGTTCGGGTCGAAGTTCTCCGGTTTATAGATAACTCCTTCCAAAGGTGTTCCGTCCAGAGAAATCCAGGAGACGAGCTCGGCTGTACCCCAATTCAGATTTGCTTGTTGTTCTTCTCCGTGGGTAAGCTGGATGGACTTTTTGAAACTAAGGTCAGAAAGCCTTATATCCGGATATTGCTCAAATGTTTCGGAGGTATAGATCACTGCATCCGAATATTTCGCTTTGATGGGTGTTTTCAGCATGAAGTTTCCGGCCAGCAGGACTTTCGGTGCTTTGGGGGCAGAGAGATGGGCACTGTAATATCCGGAACCTTTTGTTTTTTCATTGAACACTTGTAATAACTGTGACTTTGTTATATCAATGAATTTTTCTTCTTTATCTAATCTGATCAATCGATATGAAAGTTGTTCCTTTCGTCCGTTTACTGTCAGGTTTACAGGAGCGACTTCTGCTGTAGGATCAAATTTCCAGATATCATAACGGTCGTATATCAGGAGGTTACGATCATCAGCTGTCCATCCGGCCAAACCGTGGGGTGAGGGATAGTCCGGGACGTCATTGTCTTCATCCCAGGCGGTAAAGGTTGCGGGAGTTGTCAGACGGTATTCTTTTCCGTTTGCCAGGGAATAGGTATACCAGGAACTGTCTTGCGCACAATACCAATAAGCATATGTCCCTTTGGGGGAAAGTTGCATATTGCTGTTGCTTGCTTTTTTTATTTGCTGGCGTTCTCCGGTTTGAAGATTAACTGTATAGATATCATAACGGCCTCTGCCTTCCCACATCTGTTCCGTTGCATAGGGTTGGTTTGTCGATAGCAGGGCGATCGGTGCATTACCTTCATCGGCTGTGATCAAATGAGGGATTTCCTTGTCTGCCAGTTGGAAGAGGGTGTTGCCGGAAATGTTATAAACGGCAGTGTAAGTCTTTTTCAGGTCTTTTTCTTTATTATATACTTGTTGAGTATATTGTACACCTTCATCCCATTTCCAGATTTGTACGTCGGGACGATTTTCTGCCAGTACGGTAGTATCTTTTTGCATGGGAGCCGGTGCTGTTCCGAAGAAAATACGTTCAGAGTTCTCTGAAAAACGGATGTCACCGTTTTCGCTGATCACCCAGCCTTTGGGTATGAAGTTTTGTCCCTTATCAGCAACGATGCGGGCTCGGGTATTATTTTCTGCCAGATAAAGTGAAAATTGCGTATTGGTTGAGTCTTTATCCGGACAATACAGGAATGCTATTTTGTCGCCGGTTTTATTGAATGTCGCTTTTTTAATTACACCTTTACCTTCAAAAATAACGGTATGCCCTTTCTCCGGAGTAAATGTGGATAAGGTGGAATCTGTCGTGTAATATAGAATGTTTTCTTTTTTAGCGAACCCGAACTCCTTGACATCGGCAAACCGTACCTCTTTTGCTCCGTCCAGCGAACGCACATGGAGTACAGTATCTGATTTACTCTCTCTTTTATAGGCAATCCAGTCTGCACTCTCAGAAAGTTTATATGATTTCAGGGAGTCTATCGTTTCTTTTTTGTCTGAGAGATTGAAGATGACGAGTTCATCCAACGGCATATCTTCTTTTTTGGTCTTTTTCAGTTTCAGGGCTTCTACTTTTTCAAGTTCCGGCTTCCTGGTAACCAGCAGGTAACCGGAAGATGCAGAAAATTCTGCCTGTGCGGCCGGAAGAAAAGAAGCTGTCATTTCTCCTTTGGCATTGTACACGAAAATACTGGCATCTCCCCACCAGGGTTCCATCTTACAGGCTACCCATTTCCCGTCGTGGGAGATTTTTTGTTCCGTAATACGTTTCCAGCTAACCATTTCATCGAATGTCATCGCTTTTTTTACTTCCTGTGCGGAAGCACTGCAATAAACACTCAGACAAATAAAAAGTACCCATTGTTTGAAATATTTCATGCCAACCATTATATATGTTATGTTTGTGAATGCAATATTACGACTTTTTGATTTTACCGCAAAAAAAAGCGGAGACCATTACCTGATCTCCGCCCTTATAAATAGTATATTCCGGATTTTCTTATTTAGCCAGTTCTTTATCGATCATCTCTTTCATCTTGTCCACTCCCATGAAACCGACCTGGAAGTGAACTGGAGTACCGTCTTTTGCCACTACCATGTAAGAAGGGACACCATTGATACCGAATTTCTTTCCCCAGTATTCCCATTGTTCGGCAGTAACACGGTAGTGTTCACCCTTGATGTCCGGGATCATTTGTTCCCAGGTCCCTTTCGGAGAGTTTTCGGCTGCCAGGTAGAGGAATACGACGTCTTTTCCTTCGTATTCTTTCTTTACCGGTTCTGTCTCTTTCATTGCCATCCGGCAGGGACCGCACCAGGTTGCCCAAAAGTCAACGAAGACAACTTTGCCGCGGTAAGGTGTTGTAATTGCATTGAATAATTCTTCGGATGGGATATCCGCAATGTTCACACGGTTGACGGTATAGCCGGATTTCTTTTTGTTTTCCTCTATTGTCAGTTTCAGTTTCTCATTCATTTTGATAAGTTCCTCTTTGAGTGCCGGATTCAATGTATTGGTCTTTGCCAACTCTTGTTCGTCTAAAGGACGGAACTCGCTGATAGAAGCTGCCAGTTTTTGTGCGGCTAACATATCGAAAAGAAGTCCTTTATCGGTTCCTATAATCCGGGCAATATCAGCTGTATTGTCTGGGAATTTTTCGTCTTTCTCTAGTTTGATATCTTTTCCGGTAAAGTTGGTAAACTGAAGGCCTCTTAACAAATAAGCCGCATTACCATTATAAATAAAGTAGGGATCATTGGATAACAGTTCCGGCAAGAAATTGAAATAATCCTGGGTTGCAATTGGCTTTACATAGTTGACCAGAACAGAATCTTTGGGGATTTTGTTCGTTTGCCGGTAAGCATATTCAATTGCTCTGTAACCAAGTAATTGATCAGCCAGTTCATGCTTTAGTTTCATGGCAATCAATTGACGATGTGCATCGCTGATTCCTGTCAGTTGATTTAGCTGATCGACGGCTTTCTGATATTTTTCTGTCCAATATGTTTTATATTGATCAACCGTCATTGTACTGATGTCTTTCATCATCTGATCATATTCTTCCTGACTTCTGACACTGAATGAAGGTTCTTCAACCGGATTATTGGCGAGGTCGTTGTTTATATCAGCCAATGCTCCGGTGAAATAGAACTTGTTTCCTAATGAAGGCTTGGAAGATTGTATCTTGGATTGTGCACGACAAATTTCCGGCATATTAATTTCGACAGAAGTTGTTTCTCCCGGTTTTATATAGAAACGGGTATGAACAACTGAGTTTCCGGATAATACTATACTTGAAATATGTAATAAAGGAATTTCCAGTTTAAAACTTCCATCGGGCTTAACATTTATGGTGTTCTGGTCTGCACCGGCTGTAAGAATATTGAATACCCATATAGGCAGTTCTTCATCCATCCCCGGTTTGTAGCCAATAAATTTACCGTTTAGTGTGGCAATACCTGATTTCAGTTCCGGCTTTTCCAGGACAGGCGCTTTCTCCGGTTTCTTTACGTTGGGAAAGTCTACTGTGGGTGTCTTTCCATCCAATCGTATACCCCAGATCTTGAAAGCTCCTTTGTCGTTACCTTCGATAAAATCGATTGTCTTTGTATCCTTCGGAAGGGGAGGGAAAATCAAACGGAAAGAGGCCGTACCTGATTCCGGCATCCAAAATTCCTCATTAAGCTTAATACCATCGCCGGCTTTGATCCGGTAACTTTTACCATTGGCTTCCAACGTCGTTTCATCAACGATCTTGATCCAATATTTGGGTCGGTAATAAGCGTCGACATACATGATGGTGGCTGTGTCGTTCAGAATAATTTTCTGAAATTCGAGCGTATTGGTGTTGCGTACTTCAAAAGCCGGTTGCTCCACTACGCGATCCTGAGCGTGCAAACTTGTGCAACAGAGGAATAGAGTGAGTAAACTGATAATGTGTTTCATACCTTTATTAATTTAGATTGTTAGTCTTTTATAAAACTCTTGAGTTCTTCCAGAAGAGCGTCTTCCCTATATCCTTCTTTGATTTTTAGGATAAGACCTTCCGGCGATATATAAACAAATGTAGGAAGAGATTTTAGTCCGTAGTGTGCTGCTATGCCACTCGAACCTAATCCATCAGACAATTGAAGCCAGTAATTGCTAACGGGACTTTTAGCAACTTCTTCTTTCCAGACGGAAACAGGATCTACAGATACACTGATTACGATCACTTTTCCTTTGTATTGTTCTGCTATTTTTTCTAGTTCAGGTAACGCTGCGACACAGGGACCGCAAGCCCGGCTCCAGAAATCAAGAAGAATATAACTTCCTCGGTAATCGGAGAGGTGGTGGGTTTTGCCTTCAACATCTTTTAATTCGGCATCATAGATTTTGTCTCCGGTCTTTACTGTTGATGAAATAGATAACAAGGATATTATTTCCTGTCCCAATTGAGATTGTTTTTGCTCATCAGTCAGTTTGCTATATACGGTAATAATGAAAGTCCGGACTTTAGACCTTTCAGTCTCTTTTAAATTGTTCAGTCCTGCTAGGCTCATGGAGTTGTCCGACATCGAAACCAGTTTGTTAAACTTTCCTTCTTTATAACATTTGGCTGCATTTCTTAATTCTTCCAGTCCTGCAAGTGTTATGGGATTTTTCAATATTAGTTGTAATTCTTTGTATAGGATGACTTCATCATGGATACTATTTATCTTTAGGCGCAATGAATCGAACTGCTGCCGGGGATTCGGATTTTTGCCATCGGCATTAGCCAGTATTTTCATGGCTTCGGTTGTCAAATCATGAATTTGCATTGCCTCTTTTTGAGTCGCTTCTCTGAAACGGTTTAATTCTATCTGTTCCGGGATTGGAATATCGCTTTCTGTCCTCCAGGTTTGTACATAAGGAGCTTTTCCGGTAATTTTAATGTTAGCTCCTGGTTTTACCCAAAACTGATAGCCGGTGCGGTTAACAGTGAGAAACATTTTGGTAATAGTGTCGACCTCCCTGGTTATTTTGAATTTACCATTTGTCATTGTAAAAAAGTCATCGCCCTGCATTCTGGCTGTATTTCCTTTCATTTCCGCACAACTGAGAGTAATACTGTCTGGCATATTCTGGATATCACCTTCGATTGTACATGTTTTTTGTCCATAAGCGGAAGAAACGGTTAAAAAGATTCCAAATAATAATAGACCTAGTGCTTTCATGGATAATTTGATTTGTAGTTAATGCCGGCAATGTACAAGTTTATTTGGATTTGATATACTGGAAAGTACGAATACTTCGTAGACTACAACATCTATTAACATGTTGCAGTCTACTCTTTGACTTTTGTAACATTTGTAATTAGATTACCGTCTCCGTCACCACCTGTCCGTCGAACAGGTTGATGATGCGTGAAGCATAGCCGGCATCATGCTGGCTGTGGGTTACCATGACGATGGTTGTTCCTTCCTTATTAAGTTCGTTGAGCAGGTTCATTACTTCCTGGCCGTTTTTACTGTCCAGGTTACCGGTTGGCTCATCGGCAAGGATTAATTTGGGGTTGGCTACTACGGCACGGGCTATGGCAACGCGCTGTTGCTGACCTCCGGATAACTGTTGAGGGAAATGTTTTTCGCGATGGACGATTGCCATACGTTCCATGGCCTCTTTCACTTTCTGTTTGCGTTCGGAAGCCGAAACACCCATGTAAAGTAGGGGAAGTTCTATATTTTCATATACGTTCAATTCGTCGATCAGGTTGAAACTCTGGAATACGAAGCCGATAATCCCTTTACGTAATTTTGTACGTTGTGCTTCCGTATATTTGGAAACCTCTATCCCGTTCAGGTAATATTCGCCGGAAGTCGGGTTGTCCAGTAATCCCAGGATATTCAGCAGCGTAGACTTACCGCAACCGGAAGGTCCCATTATCGCTACAAACTCTCCCTCTTTAACTTCAATATTCACCTTGTTCAAGGCCCAAGTTTCAACTTCCTCTGTACGGAAGATTTTTTCTAATGCTACTGTCTTAATCATGAGTATAAGAATTTTAATTTACTAATGAAAGAACAAAAGCTGTGCCAATATTGTAAGTGCTTGACTTGTATTGTGTTGGGATTTTAGATTCTCTTCGGAGTTGTGCATATCCGCACGGATATAGTTCGGAAACGCACTTTTAGGGAACAAGTTGTTTACAAAATATCTTCATACAGATTATATAATCTTTTCCTGAGAAACAAGACTGCATATCTTTTCCTGGAAATCAATGTATTGACCGGTATGCCGGTCGATTCTGAAATCTCCTTGAACGGAATGCCTTCCAGTTCCGTCAGTTCAAAGACGGCCCGTTGTTCGTCCGGTAATTCCAATAATGCGTGTTCCAACTCTTCCCAGACGGTAGAACGGATATAATCCATTTCCGGCGACTGGTCTTCGTCGGGCATGAGCTCCGCCAGTTCTTTCAGGAAAGTGCCGTCTTCTTCGTTGGCGGAGAGATAGGGCATTTCTTTTTCCCGGTGTTTGCGGCTGCGGTCGATGATCTGGCTGCGGGCCACAGAATATAACCAGGCGGCGATCTGTTCGATCGGACTGTCCTCCTGGTCATATTTCATGAACTGGTAGAATACGTTTTGCAGGATATCTTCACTGTCTTCTTTGGAGGACACACGCCTGGAGATAAAACCTTTTAGCTGTGCCTGGTATTTCCGGAAGATATCCGCAACCCGTGTGTTCTGCTCCGAAGCGGAGCGGTTTTGAACTATTTCTTTCATTGGGCATTATCACCTGAAGACGGCTCCTGTGTATTAAATCTGCCATTGCGGAAATCAGCCATATGTCTGCGGATATGTTCCCGGCGTTCTTCCCAAGGCATATTTTTCATCTGCTCGTGGAAGCGGTTATGCTCTTCCCGGTTACCGAAGAAAAAGCCCCCGGGATGATGACCGAAAGGACCGAAATGTCCAAACCCTCTGAACCCTCCGAATAACAGTCGGCAAAGAACCATCAAACCAAGCGCCTGCCAGTAGTTAATGACCGACCAGCCGATAACGGCCGGTATCAGCCAGTTCCACAGATACATAACTCCCAGGCTGGCCAGTGCAAACAACCCTATAAAAAATAAAAAGATGAACGCTCCTCTGAATACTCCCGGATTTCTCATTGTTATTTAATTTAATATGTTTATTACTCTGTTATTAATTCAATTGCATAGGTTTTGCAGACATCGACACAGTTACCGCAGCCTACACAGCTTTCGGGATTGACCACCGTAGCATAGCTGCAACTACCGTTATTCACCATTTTCAAAACCTCTCTCCGGCATCTCTTCACACACTGTCCGCATCCACTACACTCATAAGCAAAGACTTGTAAAGATATGACTTCTTTTCTCTTTCTTCCGAACATTTTTCGTTTCCGTTTTAATAATTAAAAATCTATTAGTAAGACATGCCTTCTATTGTTGTAGACGATTGAGCCGGAAGAATATTTTAAATAGAAATATTTTTTTGATGTATATCCGCATTAGTCAGTATATTTGTGCCGTTCAAAAGTAAAAAGTGATGAGCAATGTAAATAATGTATACTGGTTTATTTTCTTCAACGACCAGTTACTGCTTCAGAAAAAAGGTGAAACATATACAATCCCTTATAGTATCAATCCTCCTGTGCCGGTTAAGAATGTGCTGGAAGTCAGTTTATTGGAGGATATGCCGGCTTGTACGGCCTCTTTGGATACACCGCTGGAAGAAACGGCTGAATACCTTCCGATGGGTTTGCGGGCATCCTACGATTACCTCGATCCTGTCTTACATAAAATAGCCGGAAAAGCGTATGAGTTGATTTATTGGGACCAGCATAGCCGTTTTTGTCCTTCATGCGGAACGAAAACTGTCATGCAGACAACTATTTCCAAACAGTGTCCAAACTGTAAATATGAAATCTATCCGGTAGTCTCTCCGGCGATATTGGTACTGATCCGCAAAGGAGATGCTATACTGCTGGTCCATGCCCGGAATTTCAGAGGTTCTTTCTATGGTCTGGTTGCCGGTTTCCTTGAAACGGGAGAAACGCTGGAAGAATGTGTAAGACGCGAAGTTATGGAGGAGACAGGATTGGAAATTAATAATATTACCTATTTCGGGAATCAGCCCTGGCCTTATCCGAGTAACCTGATGGTTGGGTTTATAGCCGATTATGTAAGCGGCACGATCCGTTTACAGGATGAGGAATTGAGCGAAGGCGCTTTCTTCACTAAAGACAATCTGCCTGAGTTACCTCGTAAACTCAGCCTTGCGCGGAAGATGATCGACTGGTGGCTGGAACAGTAAAGTGTAAGATCGTATAACGGCATAATATGCTTATTGAGCATTATCATATTCATATTGTGCCGTGAAGTTTGATCTTGAACTGTATAATACCAGTTCGCTCGATTCGGATCGGATAAGGTTATAATTGCTATCGTATGTATTGATCACTTTTCTCAGGGCTTCGCCGGTCGGGGAGAAAGTCACTGAACGGGTATTCAATCCGTCGATAAAAGAATGCTGTGTATAGTTGATTAACTGGTTGTTTGCCATATAATGACATTCCAGTATCAGTTTGCCGACCTTATCATACGAGTGGGTCGTATAGTTTTCCAATACTCCCGAAGTCCCGTAATGCTCTTTCCGGTCAAGCATATTGTTTTTGTATTTATATAATGTATACTCCGACTGAGATATCACCGGATAATGGGTGATTTTTTTCTCTAACTTGCCATCATTCGAATAGATATATACCTGTGTCTGAAGATTGATAAATCCTGTAGAGGTATTTTTGTTCGCATTAAAATTGTTGGTCATGACCAACTGCTTATCTACGTTATATTGATAAACATTGTAACCGAGAGTATCGGTAATTGCTTCCCCTTCAAACAGGCAGTTAGAAATCCTGGATAATTGACCCTCGTCATTATATTCGTAAATCTTGCCGGAATAAGCGGAGTTGCTGGCGGGCGAAATCATCCGTTTTAACCGGGCATTGTTAAGCGACAATCTTTGGGGAACATCGTCATTTACGAATGCCACTTCCGGATTCTCGTTGACCGGAAGTTTGTCGAGATCGGAAGAGTCGCAACTGGTGATCCCGCTTATGAAAAACAGGAGGCAGACCAGTGAAGTCCATATATGTGTAGTTGCGATCGTCATTGAGGGGATGGTTTATATTTATTGGGTATCTAATGCATCGAGCCATATATCCAGGCATAATTGAGGATAGAGATAGAAACTTTCCTCCAAAGTGCCGGTTGCTCTCATCTGTTCCGCAATCTGATCGGCAATAGCCGGTTTGGATGATACGAGAATGTCACTGATGATGTTAGAGAAAAAGCTCAGTCTGCTTTTCAGGAATTTATCCATCAACAGATAATAGATATGGGGTGAGGAAGAAAGGAGAAAGTTTTTAAAATCCTTATATTCTTCCGTTTCCATATAAGTGTACGGAGAAGTTATGTGATCCATTTCGTCACATTTCTCCTGGAATAAGTCGAATTTCTCCTTAAATGTTTTTCTCTCGGATTTGGAGGATAATTTCATCCCCTGGTTAATCCTCAACCGCAGGTCGGGAGTCACCTTATACACATCCGGCTCCTGGAAGTCTTCGCTGTCGCAGGAGGTGAAGAATAGTAGTGCCAATGAGGCAAGCAAAAGTGCCAGTATCTGTAATTTAGTCATAATTGTCCGTCTTTTTTATATTATTTCTTAACCTTAAGACGCAATATTTCAAGGAAATGCTGCATCTTATCCGATTAATTTATTAATAGTCTTTAATTATAAAACGGACAAATTATGAAATACTGCATGACAAATAAAAAAAATTACACTTTAATACTGCGGATCACAGTTTGTTCGGTTTCGGCAAAGAGTTCGGCGAAGGGCTTAGCCTTCACTGGAATAGGGTCGTGGATGATGAGTTCGATACGGTTGCCGATTCCCAAAGGAAAGGAACCCCATTTGGTCATCTTCCATGAGTTGTTGATCGTGACCGGTACCATGTAGGCCGACGGTGCATATTTACAGAGGATTTTCAATCCGTTTTCGGCAAAAGGACGGGGTTTGCCTGTTTTGCTTCGTGTCCCTTCCGGGAAAATTACTGCCGAGCGTTTGTTTGTTTCAATATATTCGGCCATTACACGGATGGCTGTCAATGCCTGTTTCGGATCTTTCCGGTCGATAAGGACGGAGCCGCCGTGGTTGAGGTTGTACGAAATACTGGGAATACCTTTGCCCAGTTCGATTTTACTGATAAACTTGGGATGAACTTTGCGCATGAACCAGCAGATAGAGGTTATATCGTAGAGGCTCTGATGGTTCGAAGCAATGATCAGGGGCGAGTCGGTCGGGAGTTTCTCCAACCCGCTTATTTTGTATCTTGTTCCCAGAATATAGGTGTTGAAAACCAGGAAAAAACTCAAGACATCCACGCTCTTTTTATGTGCTTTGTAACCGAACAGGTTAAAGCATATCCACTGTACCACATGGAAGAACACCAGTGTAATCCCAAATAACAAATAATAGATGACTGAAAGCGGATACGAAATGATTTTTTCCATTTTATCCTTTAAATTGTATATTTATAAATTTGACTTTACCTTTATTAATAGGGTAACAAAAGTATAAAAAAATATTCTACTACTGTGATTACGGATAATTATTATAATATTTCTGAGTCCGCCAGCGTTGCGCATTTTTCCTTTTATGGCGTGCACTGGGCATAAAAACCTGTTGTAACATATCGTCGAACGAGATGCCGGACGGCTTTTGAGCTTCTGCACGGATTCCCGGTGAGACCTGGAAAGATCCCAGCATTTTCACTTTGGGTAACGGTTTATTCATTCCATATAACATGAATACGGCGGGAGGAAGGTCTTTCGGGTCCACTTTACGGTTTGGGTTATAGTCGGTATCTTTGGGACGTACGTATTCCGTGAAATCTTTTTGTATGGATTGTGCAGGTGATAGCTCGGGTGCCATGATCATATTTGAAGCCGGTTCTTCCGTATTGATCAGCGTACCTGACCGGATAGCTTTCAACGCTTCGGGATTCAGTTCCAGCTTCTCCTTGCCGGAGAGTATATTCCGGAGCCATACCGAGTCCTTTTCTGTCCATTGGGCATATAGGTATCCCGTATTGCTCAGGCAGATTAATAGTAATGTAATTATTCGTTTACTCATCTAAAAAGTTCAACTTCCCGTACATATTCTATTTATTGAAATGTGCGGGAAGTCGAAATACTGCATCGTATTTGGGTTTATTTAGTTTCGATGACTTCTTTTACCTTTGCTTTCATTGCATCGCCACGCAGGTCACGGGAGATAATCGTACCGTCGGGACCAAAAAGAATGATATGCGGAATACCGTTGATACCATATAGTTTGGTCGGTTTATCACCGGCATTCAGAATTTGTGGCCAGGTGATTTTAAGTTCTTCTATTGCCTTTTGGGTATTTTCTGGATTGTCCCATACGGCTACGCCTAACACTTCAAGGCCTTTGTTTTTATATTGATTGTAGATTTCTGCCAATACAGGAGTTTCGGCACGGCACGGTCCGCACCAGCTTGCCCAGAAATCAACCAGGGTATATTTGCCTTTTCCTACATAGTCGGACAGGGATACTTTGTTACCGTCTTTCATTTCGATGGTGAAATCAACGAACGGTTTTCCTTCGGCTGTCTGTTCCAAAGCGTTGAAACGTTGTATCGTTTCCTGCATATTCGGTGTGTTGCGTACTACTTCGCTCAGTTGAGGGAGTTTCGCTTTGATCTCGTCCGGCAAAAGATAACCGTCCATATAATTCAGTGCGATAGCACCGATCGGGTTATCCAGGTTTCTGTTGAAGAAACCGTCGAGCATAGACAGGTAAGCCGGTTTCCATTCATTCTGGAAAAAGTTCTTCTGCAATTCCATGCGTTCGGCTTTATCCTCTGTCTGTTTCATGAATTCCTGTCGTTTGGCATCGATCAGGGCAGACATACTGTCTTGTGCTGCAAAGAAGCGGGCGATCTCATTGTTCAGAGGGCTTCCCGACGGAGTTACCGGTTTGCCGAGGTCGAGATTGATTGTCCCGTTTTCAAGAATGAAATTGACATAATATTCACGGCTGGCATCGATACGGCAGTAAGCTGCGGTGTCCATTTTACCGGTAAAGGTGAACGTATTTCCTGTTACAACTGTGCTGTCTACATAGACGTTATTGTTGTTACGGTTATAGATATAGATCATTTTTCCGTCCAGCGAATTATCGGGGATAGTACCGTTTATGGTATAAGTCGCAGCAGGCTTTTCCGAACAGGCGGTAAAAACCAGTAGTCCGGTTAACAAAGTGAGTAAAAAGTTTGTTTTCATATGCTTGATAATTAAAAATATACGTACTCCGGTTAAATGGATATACGAAAGTAGGAAAGATTCTTTTATATCCGGCATAATTTCCCCGCATAATATTAATATTAATTCTTTTTGGGAAGTTTGCCTGTAATAGTCCCTTTATCTAAAAGTGTTTCTCCTTAATGAAACAACTGTTTCATAGTGTAGAAACAAGTGTTTCATTAGGGAGAAACACTATTCTGTCTTTATAACTTCTGCCGGATTGATACGGGCTGTTCTTAGTATCTTAACTAAAATAACGACGGCTGTAAATGCCATGATGATAAAGAAGATGCCGAACCAGAATAACGGGTTGTTGTAGTTGAAACGGATAACCCAGTTTTTAAGAGTTTCATTCGTTGCTAACCACATAACAGGAAAAACAAAAAATGTTGCGATCAGCAGTAACTTCATATATAATTTAGCGAATAATAACAAGATATTCTTTAGTGAAGCTCCGTTTATTTTACGGATAGCAACTTCCTTCTGACGGCGTTCCGTGTCTTGTGAGATAGCGGCGTAAACACCCAGTAATGTAATAATCAGACAAACAGTAGCGAAAAATGAAAATATATTACGCAGTATACGTTCCGTACTTTGCGTATGTTCGCATTCCTCTTTTAGGGTATGAATTTCCGGTTGGATACTTTCTGGTAAGAATTCTTTGATTGTCTGTTCCAGATAAGCCTTGCCCTCCTTCTCCTTTCCTTGTTGGATACGGACATAACAATTTCCCTGTCCTTTTAATACCCCGATTACCATACATGAGAAATACTCAGAGCCGTCCATGAAGCGTTCAAAAGAATTCGTGACACCATTGATTCTGTACTGTTCCGGCTTATTATTTATCTGTAGGTTCTGGTCTACCGGATTTCCTTTGATAAAATCGATGAATCTTTCGTTAACCAGGACACTTTGTTCATCCAACAGTAAAGAACCGGTAACAGGCTTAAGATGAAGGAAAGAACAAACATTCGAAGAGGCATATAAGCTGCCTCCTAATGTGTTTTTATCCATTTCTTTCAAAGAGTAATCCTGTATTCGTTGGTTGGATAATTTATCCTGTACCTCCAGAATATCCTCTATCATACTGTTTGCTTTCCATTTGGAAAGTAATACCTGATAAGTGGATTCCATATATTTGTGATCTGTGCGAACAAAAAATATCCTTTCTTTTTCAGCCTTACTAAATGTGTTGAATAGTTGTTGTTGGCCGGCTTGTGTTTGGAATGTAGCTATCGCTGCACCGGAAAGGAAAAGGAGAGCAATGACATATTGAATACCCAATAACAGGTTTCGAACCCGATGACGGGAGAAACGAATCCCTTCCATCAGAGATATCCGGTTTAACCGGACACAAACCGTCCAGCAAATGATAGCAGCTAAACAGGTACATAGTAAAAGATATTCTCCTATTTGTTTGAATAATAGTGTACTGTTGTAATCTATTTGTATGCGGAAATAAGAAAAATGTAATCCGGGAGCAATTAGTTCTGTCAGGCATAAAGTAAGTATGCCAGTGAAGAACAGTAGTAAAAAAGATTCTGTGAAAAGTAATATGAACAATTGTCTTTTGTCTTCTCCTATATTTTTACGAATACTGAATTCTTTGATACGGTTATAGAAATTACCGGTAGTGAAAGAAAAATAGTTCAATAAGGCGGATAAGAAGATCAACAGGCCGATAAAAAAGATGAATCCATATAGAAGTTTCATCCCTAATGGGTCTTTATCTCCTAAAGAAAGAGCTTTCACTGGGGCGGAACCATTAGAATAATCAGCAGTTAGTTTTAAATTATCTAATAGCTTATCTAAATCTTTTGGTCTGTGTTCCGGATGCAAAAGAGCGTATGTTTTACAACCTGTTATATCTTTAATCTGCTTTTCAAGGAAGCCATTGAGAACTGACACTGTTAAAACTTCAATCGGGTTATATGGACTGAAACTATTGTTTTTGGGAAAGTCCTCAAATATTCCACCGATAGTATATATTTTCAGGTCTTCTCCAGTTACTTTTTTACCAATAGGGTTTTTATCTCCATATATTTTTTTGGAGGCGGACTGACTAAGCAAAAGAATAT
Source organism: Parabacteroides sp. AF17-3 (assembly GCF_003635445.1). Taxonomy (NCBI): domain Bacteria; kingdom Pseudomonadati; phylum Bacteroidota; class Bacteroidia; order Bacteroidales; family Tannerellaceae; genus Parabacteroides; species Parabacteroides sp. AF17-3. The sequence goes on from NZ_QTMM01000009.1 coordinate 216,613, forward strand.
TTGGTTGGCTATTTATTGATTTCAGGTTTCCTGACAATAGTTTCCTATCAAATACCTTGATGAAATTTGTATCGGTTTCTGCAACGTATATTTCATAAGGTAATGTCTTGTCTTCTGTTATTTCGAAAGAGTAGTTTTCGATATTATTAAAAGAAGCTCTGGTTAGGTATTTGATAATATCTAACTGTTTATCCCGTATTTCCTGCGCCAAATAAGCAGGAGTGCCATGTGTGAGTCTTTCTCCTCTATCAGAGACTATGACTATCTCGGCTATTTGTTTCTTATTTTTTAAGTCATTGTCTGTATCCATCCAATAACGTATCAGATAAGTACATAAAGCAAAGGATAATAATCCCACGGCAAGACCAGCTATGGAAATCAATGTTTGCCCTTTATTCTTTAGCAGGTTGCGCAAGGCAACTGTCAGATAGTGTTGTATCATGTTTCTCTTTTTTATTCACTTTTTACTGATTCTGCCGGATTTGCCAGTGCTGCTTCCTTTACCTGACGGAAGATGGAAAGGAGGACAATTACACAGGTAATGAAAAAGACGGCGATGAAAGGCCATATCGTCAGGTGGATGTGGTTGGCATATGTTTCCAGCCAGCGATTCATCAGGATATAGCCTATCGGTAAGGCAAACAGGTTGCTGATCACGACTAATATCAGGTATTCCCTGAAGAATAATTGCAGGATATGGTAGAAGGTCGCACCGTTCACTTTGCGGATGGCAATCTCTTTTTTACGCTGTTGGGCGGAGAGGCTGACCAGGGAGTAAATACCGAAAGTGGAGATCAGGATACAGAGGATTGCAATGATACTGAATACACTGAAAATGACTTTCTCCGGCTGGTTGAACTTATCCACTAAATCCGTTAGTGGAGTACATAAACTAGTGTCTGTCACTCCGCTTACGTTGAACTTTTTTGCCACCTGCCTGATATGTTCGGTTACTTCTTTTTTATGTCCCGGAAGATAACGGACATAGAAGTATTGAACAGGCGTATAATTCTTTGCATCTTTATCGGTATGAAGACGGAAAAAGATACTTAATACAGGAAATTGCATGGGAGCATAAATGTAATCGTTTATTATGCCCGATACTTTTTGGGTAGTTGCCGAATATTGTTTTTCATCATATCTGTAAATGCTTCTTTCCAATAAGTCTTTATAACCCAACTGACGGTAACCGGTTTCATTGACGAGATAAGAACCCGGATTACTCTCGTCCAGCCATTTTCCTTCTCTCAGGCCGATATGGAACAGTGAAAAGAAATCTTTACTGACTAGCATCAGATTATCTTCCCGGAACGGATCTGTTTCGGCCGGATCAAATGATAAATGTATAATTTCTGTTCCATACCAGTCTCCTTGTTCCGTAAATACCGGAGAGTTTACAGCTGTGTAGCAGACTTCTTGTATATAAGGATGATTTCGTAACTCCGGTTCGAGAACTCTCAGGTCATTCTCGTATGCATTTTCGTATCCCATATCCATCTGAAGCACATTCTCATACTCTACACCTTTATCTTTGTTCAGAATAAAATGCAATTGCATGAAAAGAATAATAGATGTAATGAAGAACAGCGATCCGATAAATATCTGACCGGCTATTAATCCTCTTTTCAAAGCAACGGACTGGGTGCCCGGGCTGCAAAGTATCCTGCGGATCGGCAGATAAGTAATTATCCAGAATAATAGCGTACTGGCGAGGATTGCTGTTATCGCATTGAACACTAATGCCGATTGGTCGATATGGCGGGATACGCCTTCGTACATTCCGTAACGATTCCAGGTGGTGTAACTGTCATAATAGGGATAAATGACTTCAATCAGGCAGAATGCCAATAAATAAGCGATGAACATGGGGAGGAATAATTCCGTCCAGCCTTTTTGCATCATCTCTTTGGTAGAAGCCCCGATGCAAAGGTAGGTTCTGTTTTTATTCTTCTTCCGTTGTTGCTGTCCGATAAAAAGGACCAGCAGGTTCATAAGGGCACTCATGAAGGCCATTAAACCGGCGAGTGCCAGGATATGAATGTTCCGTATCCTGTTATCCAGTTCCGGATGGCAATATAAGTGAACTTCCGAAGGTGTCCGCAGGTTTATTTTCCATTGGTCTACATGCTCGGTTCCATAAGGATCATCAGCATGGCTTTTATAAGCTGCCAGTTTTTCTTTTACTTTTTTGATATTACAGTCCCGGTGTAAACGTACATATGTTTTATTCCGGTTTACGTGCGTCATCGGTTTTACCTGATCGATTAAAAGGAATTCGAAGATAAAGTCTGAATTATCCGGATAATCTTTGATCACTCCGACTATGGTAGGGTGATACTGCCCTGTTAAATCAAAGACTTTCCCGATGCAATCGGTAGTTCCGAAAAATCTCATAGCCGTGCTTTGGGTGAGAACAACCGATTGACCGTCGAGGACAGTCCCTTTGTATGTCCCGGCGACAAAGTCGGAACGGAACATTTCGAAAAAGGAATGATCGCAGACAAGCCCGTAAATATATTTGCTGCTATTATTTTCTTTTATCGTGAAATTGCAGTTTGCGAATTTGCATACTTGTTCGATCTCAGGCAATAGTTTTGTTAGTTCGGCCAGATCGTTCATATGTAACTGGTCCAGGTCGGCATCTGCTCCGGTTGCTTTTTTCACCAGTCCGGTGGTGGTCAGGCAATAAAGCCGGTCGCCGTTCGGATGAAAGTTATCGAAATGTGTTTCCCACCACAGCCAGTAACCGCCCAGGATAAAGGCCGTGAAGCCGATTGCCAGTCCGATAATGCTGACCAGCGATTGAGTTTTATATTTGGCAAATTCCCTGAGAGTGACTTTTAAATAATGACGTATCATAAGATTAATTTTTTATTCGCTTTTTATGACTTCGGCCGGATTCGTTTCAGACGCTTTCAGTGTCTGGTAAAGGACGGTACAGATAATCAAAGCGCTTGTTGCTAACAATATTATGGCATACATCCATAAACCGATACTGATGCGATAAGGATATTGTTCCAGCCATCCGTGCATAAACAACCAGGCTAGTGGAAGGGCAACCGCATTGGCAATGACTACGATTGTCAGATATTCTTTGAAGAACATGCTGATAATTGTTTTCGATGAGGCGCCCATCACCTTGCGTACGGCTACTTCTTTCCGACGTTGTGCAATGTTGCTGGATGAAACGGAATAGATTCCGAAGATCGAGATCAAAGTACAGAGTATGGCCAGCAGGGAGAAGAGTTGCAGGCTGGCATCTTCCGATTTGTTCAACTGGTTGAAAACATCTGTCATTGTCTGTATTTGGGGAGTTGTATCTCCTTCTTCCTTGTGCTTCTCAAAGACTGTCCGTATTGTTTTGATGGCAGCCTGTTCATTTTCGGGTTTCACACGGGCATAATAGCAGTAACTGTTCCAGTTACTCCCGTCGAGCGTGATAATCGCCGGGAGTATAGGGTTACGGAGGCTGGCCGCCTGGAAGTCTTTGACGATGCCTACGATCTCCAGCTCTTTTTGTCCTCGTTTTCCGTCTCCGTAAATAACACCGTTCCAGATACTGATCTTTTTTCCGATCGGGTTGTCTATTCCCATAATCCGAACAGCTTCTTCATTGATAACGGCTGTGTTGCCCGGCGTGGTCCAGTCTTCCGGATCTGAGTCGCCTTCATTTATAAAATTACCTTTTAATAAAGTTATTTTGAATGCATCCAGAAATTTATCGCCTACCTTGATTACCTGGAAATTCGGATTGAAATCATCCGGCTTTCCTTCCCAACTGACTTCATTTTGAGTATGAGGTTCGTGGGTGATGGAGAAGATGCTACATTCTACAAACTCATCGATTATCGAAAGGGTTGCCAGTTCGTGGGTGATTCCGGACCGGTCATGATAATCCATTGTGATATGAATCAGTCCTTCTTTTTGGAATCCCAGGTCCTTATGTTTCATTAATGAAATCTGTCGGAGCATGATGAAGGTGCTCATCAGGAAGAATACGCAAATACCGAGTTGAATAGTCATGCTGACCTTGCGGAACGAACCCTTCCGGTTGGCAGAAATACCTCCGGACAACATCAGTGAAGATGTTCGTATGAAACGCAGTAATAAGGGGAATGAAACAACTATCAATACCCCCCAGCTGACTAAAGTGATTATAATCAAACTCGTATAAAAATCAGGGTCGGTTATCTTCGTATCGAAGGTTTTACAGAACAGCGAAGAAGTGAGTTCCAGCAGACAAAAGGCCAGAACAAAAGCGATACCTGTTTGTAATGTGAGTTCGGTCAATAGCTGTATGATCAACTCCCGTTTACCGGCACCGATCGAATTCCGGAGCCTTATCTCTTTTATGCGCTGGTAGATACGGTTTAGAAGGAGATTGATGAAATTGAAGAATACGCACAGTAATAGCAAAATGGTTGTTATGGCAAAAGTGCGGATGTAGGATAAGTTGAACGATAACTCGCTTCCAAAAGTATGCCGCATGTCTGTTAACGGAATCATCTTTACCGCAAGCGTATTCAGGTAGTTGTTTTTCTCCAGATAGGTTTGCAACTTTTTTCTGAACACATCTACACTGGCTTTGTCTTCCAGTAGCAGATAAATTTCATTTTCAAATTGACTCCATTGTCTGTCTTCCGATATCCTGTCCGTCATTTCAGTAGTGAACTTATCCAACTCGAAGACATCCTGTTTGAATGCGGAGTTAGCAGGTGCATCTTCCACTACCGCCACGATGGTGAGCGTTTCCCGGTATCCATTTTTCATCACTTTCCCGATCGCATCTTCCGGGCTTTTGAAATATTTGAGGGCAAAAGATCGGGTTATGACAATTTCATCCAGCGAATGCAACAGATTCGTTTGCCGGCCGCTGAGAACTTTCCTGGGGAAAAGGGTGAAGAAGTTGTTGTCGATAAATATTTCTTCCGGATCTTCCAGTATCTGATCGTTATATTCGAAGGTAGAACCGAAATTCCCGTATACCAGTGCCGTTTCTTTTATTTCCGGAAAATCTTGCTTGAGTTTACGGGCCAGAACGAGTGGTAATTCTCTCTCTTTTTTTCCGGTTTGTTTGTTGATACCGTAGAGCGTGTACATTTGTTCGGACTTTGGATAAAAACCGTCGTACGAGGTTTCGTATTCCAGCCATTTCATCCCGTAGGTGAAACAGACGAGTCCGATGGCCAGTCCGATAACGCTGATAAGTGTTTGCAATTTGTATTTGATAAAATTGCGTGAAGCGATAGTTATATAGTGTCGTATCATGATTCTCTTTTTAAAGGTAAATTGTTTTGATCTTAATACAAAATATGTGCCAATGTTATAATGATATGATAATTAATAGTTTGTAATTCATTCCCTTTCTTTTAAAAAGTGCATATACGCACAGTAATTGTTCGTATATGCACTTTTTATTCAGATTTTATCGATACAGCCGGATTTGCTTTTGCTGCTTTTAAGGTTTGGTAAAGAACAGTGCAAATGATCAGTATGCTTGTGAATAACAGGATGGTCAGATACATCCATGCACTGATATTGATCCGGTATGGATATTGTTCCAGCCATCCGCGCATGAATAGCCAGGCTAAAGGCAAAGCAATCAAATTGGCTACTATTACAATAGATACATATTCGCGAATAAACATACCGATGATCGTTCGGGAGGATGCCCCCGTCACTTTCCGGATAGCTACTTCTTTCCGCCGTTGGGTGATATTGCTGGAGGATACGGAGTATAGTCCGAAGACCGAGATGAGTGTGCAAAGTATCGCCAGCAGTGAGAAAAGTTGCAGGCTGGCATCTTCCGATCGGCTTAATTCTTTTAATACATCGTTGACCGTCGTTATCTCCGGTTGCTGGTCGTATGGAAGTGCGTATTTTTTATATGCATCCCGAACTGCTTTGATGGCTTTTTGTTCATTTCCCGGATTTACTTTGACGTAATAGAAATAACTATTCCATAGTGAAGGGTTTAATGTAATGACAACGGGAAGAATCGGGTTTCTCAGGCTGGTAGATTGGAAGTCCTTTACTATGCCGACAATTTCTACGTCCTGTTGTTGATTGTTCCAAAAGCTGAGTTTTTTACCAATCGGATCGGTATATCCCATGATACGTGCAGCCTCTTCGTTGATAAGCGCTTTAGAACTCATAAAATGTCTTGGTCCCTTAACCAGATCTGTTTCTTCAAGCAACCGCCCTTTTAATAAAGGTATCTGGAATGCGGATAAAAAGTTTTTACCGACTTCCAGCATATGGAAATTCACTTTAGTATCCGGGCTTTTTCCTTCCCACTCAACTTCTGTTAATGAATAAGGTTCGTGCATGATAGAGAAAAATGATGCAACCACCAGTTCTTTTACGATGGGGAGGGATGCGATTTCACGTGCGGTACCTTCTCTGTCATCATTCAGCATGGTAATCTGTATCAAGCCTTCTTTTTCAAATCCTAGATTTTTGTTTTTCATCAGAGAGGTTTGTTTAAGCAGGATGAAAGCGCACATCAGGAAAAATACGCAGATACCCAGTTGGATTGTCATTGCTATTTTGCGGAACCCGCTTTTCCGATGAGGTGCAACACCACCGGATACCAGTAGTTGAGAGGTCCGGATAAACCGGAATGATATAGGAAGCGAGATCGAAAGAGTGATTATCCAGCTGAATAATGAGATTTTGATCATGTCGACATACAACTCTTTACTATCAATTGTTGTATGGAAAATATACTTGAACAGGGGAAATGTAATTTCCATTAAACTCCAAGCAAATAAAGTAGCTATAAATATCATCAATGAATATTCCAGTAATAGCTGGCTGATCATTTCTTTTTTACTGGCTCCGATAGTGTTGCGCAGTTTCATTTCTTTGATTCGTATATAGGTCCGGTTGATTTGCAGATTGATAAAGTTGAAAAATACGCATAGAAGCAATAATAATCCGGTTATAGCAAAAGTTTGGATATAAGTAAGATTAAAGGACAATTCGCTGCCGAATGTATGTCGGACGGCTGTGACGGGTATCAGCTTCAAAAAGATGGTCTCATTGTATTTATGGATAGAGGTATAGTTTGTTATCTTTTTTTCGAATGTGTCGATATGCGTGTTTTTATCCAGTAACAGATATATTTTAGAATTTAAATACATCCATTGATTAGCTTCTGGTATTTCTACCTCTGCCCTTCGTGTATACTGATCTAATTCGAAAGCTTCTCCGACAAAGAGTGAATTGTCAGGTGCATCTTTCAGAACGGAAACGATCCTGAGGTTTTTCTCATAACCACAACTTAATACTTTATCCAGAGCTTTTTCCGGACTACTAAATAGTTTAACGGCAAAAGAACGAGTTATAGCAACATCATTAGACGATTGCAAAATATTATCCTGTCTTCCGCAAATGACTTTTCGTGGAAAGAATGAAAAGAAATTTTCATCGATAAATACTTCATCCGGATTAGGCACTCGCTTTTCATTATAGGAGAAATCAGAAGAATACTTTGCGTATATTTGCGTCGTTTCTATTACTTCCGGGAAATCCTGTTTTAATCTTCTTGCCAATATCAGGGGTAGTTCTTCCGTTTTCTTGCCGGTCTGTTTGTCTACCCCGTAAAGCATGTAGATTTGTTTGGATTGCGGATAGAAGCCATCGTATGAGGTCTCATATTTCAGCCAGTTGATGCCGTATGCAAAACATACCAATCCGATAGCCAGACCGGTAATGCTGATGACGGTCTGCAATTTATATTTGAAGAAATTACGTATGGCTATGATAAGATAGTGTTGCAACATGCTTGGTGAATGTTTATCAGTTATTTATTTCTTTATTCGATTTTAATGACTTCGGCCGGATGCAGAGTCAGATTTTGTTCTTTAAGCTGTATTTAATAACATCTCTGCCTCCTTGCCCGTTGGGAGACAAAGCTAATAAATACTCGCCGGATTTCTCTGTGGCTATTTTCCGTAAATTGCGGTCTGCCTGTAATACGGCTTGTTGTTTGCCGTCCCAGTCGAATACATAAATCACTGAATTACCGGTAAAGTTTGTCGATCCGTCGAACAGACAGAATACATATTGTTCTGAACTGCAAATGTCAATGAAACATTTCTTGCTTTGCTCTGCATCCAAGTATTTATTGGAAATGTCGGGGACCGGTATGGTATAATAATCAGCAAAAGAAACCGATGCAGTCATATCACAATTCATATCGTAGAAGTTGACACAGTCGATAAATCGCAGGGCAGCGACGATCACCCCTTTTTCCTCGTTGAGCGTCAGGTCGCTGGCATACCCCTTTTGAAGGACTGTTGCCGGTATTGGAACCGTGATCTGAGGATAACCCGGAACAGCATATTGTCCGTTTGTTTTATTGGATGAAAAGAATACCTGTGGTTTGTGAGGATTGAACTGAACGGCATATAATTCCTTGGAAGTGATACAACAGTTCGTGCAACCATCTTTCAGGCCATAATCGGACATAGACTCCGATTCTGCAGAAAGAGCCGGAGATGTTTGATCCAGATCCATGCGTTTCAATTTGCGTGAATCGTTGTCCCAGACAGATACCTTGTTTTTATTATTCTTGTTGATATAATCATATTTAGTAAAAGACGGATAGGCGATTATAAAAGTATCTTTTTCTCTTTCTCCTATTCCGTGAAGCGATAAATCTTTTTTACTTCTTATTTGCAGAAGCGTGTCGCTATAATAGTCCATAAACGCGTAGTAATCGTTGGTAATCGCTACATCGTAATAGTTATGTATCCCTTGTCCGGCGAAAATAACTTCGCCGGATAGTTCGCCTGTAATATCCGTAGTCGCTTTATACGTTTTTACACTGTCTTTGCTGTTAGGGGTGGAACAGGCAAAGAATACGGAGAGACTGGTGAGTAGACATAGTAACTGTTTCATATTTGTCATGTATTTATTATTCGGAATGTATGATTTCTGCCGGGTTTGTACGGGCTGCCTTTCGTATTTGCCAGATCAGAGTGAGGAATGAAATACCTCCGGTCAAAAGGATCGCGATGGCAAAAATCCACCAGGCAATATGGGCTTTGTAGGCAAAATCGACCATATATAAAGTGATGGCCAGCCAGGATAAAGGCAAACCGACCAGACAGGCTATTCCATATAATTGACTGTATTTGATAAATAACATTTGCCATATGGCTTTGGTCGTTGCTCCGTTTATTTTCCGAATCGATATCTCATGAAACCGTTGTTGTATATCGAATAGGGATAAACTAAACAAGCCCATAGCAGAAATCAATATGGCTATAATCGCGAAAAGGGAGGCGACACTGACCAATTGCTTATCCTCCTTGTAAATAGACAACACTTCATCTTTCAAAAATGTATAAGGGAGTTCATTTCCACATGACTCGTTGTATATTTTTCGAAGAAAGTCGATTGCTTCCTGTTTTTTATCCGGAACGATACAGACTAATAGACCGGATGAAAAACCTTCTTTATAATAAAAGAAAATCATCGGTTCATAGCCTTTAGACAAATGTTGTGTACACATATCTTTAATAACTCCGATAACTTGATACCTGGGAGCCGGTTGCTCTTTCGTTTGCGGACTGTAAACAAGCAGGCGGTCCAGAATGACTGGTGTTTCATCGATATCTGTAATACCCAGTTCTCTTTTTGCCGATTCATTGATAACAATCGAAAGATCCATATCATTATCGATGGAGTCATTCCATAGCCGTCCTTCAATCGCCTTTATCCCCAGAATACGGAAGGAATTTTGATTGCTTACTTGGGTTCCTATACTTGTCCATTCTTTTCCCGGAATATGTGCCCAGCAATTTTGCCCTAAACGACTGATCGGGCCGGGAGAATAGCTGTGCAGCTTGATGAGCGAGGGAGTATTTTTCAGGTTTCTGTCCAGTTGTCGAACAATCAGATTGTATTTATTCCACATGCTCATATCGCTTCCCCGTGGCCCTTCTATTGGTGAGATTTTGATAATATTATCTGTTTCATATCCAAGATCGGTATTCAGCATAAAGTTTAACTGATGGATAGAATAGATAGATACGATGGTTAAAGCTAGTGTGATAATATATTGTAAACAAAGGAATACTTTTCTGGATATAGTAGATTCTCCGCCTCTCCCGATCTTTTTTAAAGAAGTTACCGGAGAAGAATAATTATATTGGAAGAAGGGGTATATGGCCGTGATAAAAGGTAACAGGAATAGAATCCCTACAGAAAGGCTGGCGTCAAATAAAAAATGCAAAGGAATCCGGATCATTAGAAAAGTATTGACCAGCAACGTCCCTGTTTCTATGAATACCCATGCCAGAAATAAAGCTACGAGAGTCATACATAAGTTTTCAGTATACAATTGAACGGCTATTTGCGGGGTATTTGCTCCGAATACTTTTTTCATACCGAATTCACGTGCCCGTTTCTGGATCAACACTGTGTAGACATTGATAAAATTGAATAATCCTACCAGCATGATCAATACGGCAATTGCTATCAGGATAAGTACGTGTGTATAATTCCCTACCAACCGGTTATCCAGGTATGTGACTACCTGCTGATCGAAATATAGCTTCTGTAGAGGGTAAAAGCAGATGCGTAGGCGGTTGGTGAAATTAGACATTTTATGGAATGCTTCGTATTCCTTGTTGACGGAGGCAGCAGAATGCCCCTTATGTAATTTGACAAGGGAATGGGGCATTGAATATTTTCTGTAGTTGGCCGATTCATTCGATATCAGCAGGTCGAAAGGCATGGAAAATCGGGTGTCCGGTTTACCCATAACGGCAACGACGGTTACAATCTCTCCCATCGAGGTGGTGATTTGTTGACCGATCGGATCTTCCTTCCCGAATACTAATCGGGATAGGTCTTCCGAGATTATTGCGTCTTGCGGATTCTCTAATAATTTATTCCGGGACGTTTTTAGTATGGGGATCGGTACTATTTTCAGATAATTCGTGTCTGCGGCTAAAGAGGCAACATTGTACAGTTTGTTATCGACTGTAATCTGATCTTTGTCACTCTGGAATAGTGTAGATACAATTTCTACAGCCGGATCTTCCAATGGGCTTGGGGTATATCCATATTCAGGTAACAGACCGTAGAGTCTTTTCTGGTGGGATACTTCATCTTCCATCACTGTATAGCAAACCCTGTCTACTTCCGGAATAAAATGGTCGGTGGTCATTTCACTGTAGACATACCGGAATATCAATATACAGCAGGCCAGGCTGAGTGCCAGTCCCAGTATATTGATTGCCGTATAAAGCCGGAATCGTAGGAGAGTTCGTATGGCTAACAGGATGATTTTCATGTTTATTTATTCTGATTTAACGACTACCGCCGGATTTTGATTGGCTGCTTTCCAGATTTTCCAGCCGACGCTAGCTATGATAATAAGTTCGATTACAATAAATAATAGAGGGTAGATCCATATATTTATTTCTGTTTGTTTTACGTAACTCTCCAGCCAGTATCTCATTGCGAGATAGCCGACAGGGAATGCTATGGCTGTACTTATTGCGACAAGGAAAAGATATTCATTGAAGAATTTTTTCAGAATGCTTTTGGTTGTCGCTCCGTTTACTTTCCGTATGGCTATTTCTTTTTTACGCTGTTCACAAGTCAAGGTAACGAAGGAAAAGACACCAAATATTGAGATAATAATGCAAACAGCAGAGGTGAAATGAAGCATCTTTAATAGCGCATCTTCCGATTTAAGGTACTTGTCGTACTCTTCTGTCGCATTGTAGATATATGTATATGTTCCTTTCATCTCTTTCTTAACGCTTTCCAAATGCTTTTTTATTGTTGTCCAACTTCCTTCTTTGTATTTGAAAATAATATCTTGGGGAGAATTATAAAATAGTTGTTTGTATTTCTCCGGAGACAAATATAATGTCGGATTGACTGGTGTCGTAGGAGATGCATTATAAGTATCTTTGATCAGTCCTTTTACTTGATATACGTCTTTAGGTTGAATAATACTTTTTCCTATGGGATCGTTCCATCCGAATGCTTTTGCTGCTGCTTCATTGATCAGTACCTGACCGGACAGATCGGAATCGTGGATCATCTCGCCTTTAAGTAAGGTGAGGTTATAAAATTGGGCAAGCGATTTCGTGCCGCAAACGACTTCCAGACTGATTGGCTGATCATTTTCCTTTTTATCGCTCCAATCTTCAATATGATAAGAAATCCGGCTTCGGTAAGGTAATAGGCTACCATGTTCTGTCAGTATATCCGTTACTTCGGGCATTTGAGTCAGTGTCTGTTTATATTTTTCTGAATAAGGATAAATGGAGATGGAAGCGATATTTTTTCTTTCGATACCAATATCTGTATTTCTTAAATAGTGGAGTTGTTTAACCATGATGATGGAGCAGAAAATGATTCCGATGCTAATGATCAGTTGGAAGATAATACACACTTTGCGAAACATATTATTCCCCTGTCCCTTGGTAGCCCCTTTGATGGAAGATTGTAATGTTTTATGGCGGAAATAGCTAAGAACAATTAATATTAATGTATAGGAACAGAGTATGATAACTCCAATATAAACTAATGCTTCTGTAAATACGAGTGTTTTATTGGAATGAATCTCCGAGAGTTCCTTGAAAGACGGATACACAAGTTCGATTAGTACCATTCCAACCAGAAGTGCAATAAAAAACAATGTGAAAAATTCGGTAGATAAGAGTGCCAGTAATCCTTTAAAAGAGGCTCCGCATATTTGTCGTAAAGCGAGTTCCCTGTTTCTCATGTGTATTCGGGAAACAAACAATGTCAGGAAATTGAATAAGGAGCAAAGAATAACCAGTCCACCGGCTAATGAAAACAAGAGGATGTGATTGAATTTTATTTCTGTTTTAGTTTGCGGATGATCATAGTGTAAAGAAGTCAGAGGTGTTACTACCAGTGGTGCTAATTTTATGTCATCTTGCTTTATCTCCATTTTGCCCATTTTTTCCGAAAACTTATAAAAGTCGGTTTTGGGATATAATTTGATGTATGTCTCATGTGAGAAGTAGGTCCATTGCTTTTTATCGCTATCACTACAAACGAGTCCGAATGGAATATTACTGTGTTCTGACCAACCCTTTACAATAGCACAAATCTTCCTTTTTTCTTTATCGGCACCGAACTCTATTTCTTTCCCTATAGGATTTTCATTACCAAAAAGTTTCTTAGCTAATGCTTCTGTGATAGCCAGTTCTTCATTATAAGGAATGAGAAAATTAGTATTGCCTGATATGATCTTTATATCGAAGAAATGCATAACAGTAGAATCTGCTTTTAGTATCCTTGTTTCATAAGGTGTACCGTTTAATGCAATGTCGTTTGTCCATGAAGTCGTAGCGCAGGCAATCTCTATTTCAGGGCATGTTTGTTTTAAATATGCAGCTAAAGGTCTAGGAGTATTGCTCATTCCGGATTCGTCAAGAATACTTTTTTGCCGCACCAGATAAATCCGGTCGGCATCTTTGTGAAACGAGTCATAAGTCATTTCATAATGAATCCATAGACTTCCCAGGGCAAAGCAGGTGAACCCGATTGCCAGGCCGAAGATGCTGATAAACGATTGTGACCGGTATTTCAGCAAATTGCGTATTGCTATTTTGAGATAATGTTTTAACATACCTGTTTTATTCCGATTTAATAACTTCTGCCGGATTCTGATTGGCTGCTCTCCATATTCTCCAACCTGTACATAAAGTGATGAGTGCTGCTAATACCAGCCATATTACCGGATAAATCCAGAAGTCTATCCGGGTTTGAAGTACATAACTTTCCACCCACGGCTTCATGATGAGGTAACCGGTCGGGAAGGCAATGGCAGAGGCGACCAATAATAAAAGCATGTATTTCAACAGGAAAGACTGCATGATATGAGGTGTTACTGCGCCGTTCACTTTCCGGATGGCAATCTCTTTGCGGCGTTTCTCACAGTCGAGGGTGACGAGTGAGAAGACTCCGAACAGGGAGATCAATACACAGACCAGCGTCACGAAATCCAGCATCATCAGCAAAGCGTTTTCCGATTTCAGGAATTTACCGTATTCTTCTTCCATATTGTTGATCCGGCAACTTCTGACGTCCGGATTTAGTTTTCTCACTAATGCGTCCAGCCGTTGTTTGCAGTTAGTCCAGGTCCCTTCCTGATATTTGAACAGGATGGAACTGTCGTTAAATTCGGCTTTTTTCTTGAATACCATAAAGCCAGGCTTGCATGGTACTGTCGGAGGTGCAATATAGAAGTCTTTAATGACACCGGAGATTATCCAGGGATTGTCGCCTCCGATTGTTTTCCCGATCGGGTGATCCATATTCAACTCTTTGATTCCGGCCTGGTTGATTAATATATGATCGCTGTTCCCATCGGCAGGGATCTCTCCTTCAAGAAGTTGGAATTCATAAAATTTGAAGTATGCCTGGTTACAGTCGAACATCTCCAAGCTGACGGAAGCAGTGGAATCCTGGCGTCCATCCCATCTGTCTATTGTACTATAAGAACGGGCATAGCGAGGGAAGATGGCTGATATGCTATCGGGAAATATTTCGGTTATAAATGGGACTTTCGCCATTTCTTCTCTTAATCCGTCGATGGACGGATATGTATTAATGCAGGCCCGGTTTGTCCGTTCGAATCCAAAGTCGGCCTGGTTCAGATGGTGGATTTGTTTCATCAGGATTACCGCGCAGAAGATAAAACAGATACTGATCACGAATTGTGCTATCATGCTGACTTTCTGGAATATATTTTTGCTTTTGCTTCCGGTTGAACCTTTTAGCATGGCATTCAGTGTCTTTTGCCTGAAATAATAGATTGGGTATAAGGATAATAAGAAAGAAAGGGAGGCTACGATTGCGGTATATTTAATGGCAGCCAGGTAGATATCCATATTATCCAGTTTTATTTCTGATAACTCCCTGAATGTCGGCAATGCTAATTCTATCAGGATTAAACCGGTGAATAAAGCAAGCAATAAGGTGATCGAATATTCGACTCCAAATAAAACCATCTGGTTTTTATCAGACGATCCGCAAACTTTCCGTAAGGCAATTTCGCGGCTACGCATCCGGATCCGTGTAATAAATAGAGTCAGATAATTGAATAAGGCACATAATATGACCAATCCGCCTGCCGAGGCAAACAGGAGGATATGTTCGTATTTGACTGTTACAACCCGATTGGGACGGTCATAGCGCATGGAGGTAATAGGTGTCAGTACGATCTTATCGACAGAAAATGTTTGGCCGGGTTTCGTCTTATATTCATCGAGTTTTTTTCTGAATGCCTGAATATCGGCACCTTCCCGCAGTCTGATAAATGTTTGCCAGGCAGAGGCATTCCATTCTTTTCCGAAACTGTTTGATTCAAGAAAATCGAACGGCAGATTACTATGCGTATCCCAGGGCTTAACGACTGCACAAATGACCTTATCTCCATAGATATCGATTTCTTTTCCGATAGGATCTTCTGCGCCGAACAATTGTTTGGCAAACCGGTCGGTGATAGCCAGTTTATTATTATTCTGAAGCATAAAATCCCGACTACCGCTGATTAGCTGAAAATCGAACATGTTTACTGTCGCAGAATCGACTCCGATCTTAAATGAAGTATATTCTTTTCCTTTATATTTGAATGCCATCCCCCAGGCTTGCATATTGCAGGCATCTTCCACTTCCGGAAATGTCGCTTTCAGGAAACCGGCTAACGGATAAGGCGTAATTTCCGATATGCCGCTGCTGGACATATATGATTCAACGCGTACCAGATAAATCCGGTCGGCCCCTTTATGAAAAGTGTCGTAAGTCAGTTCGTATCGTATCCACAAGGTAGACAGGGCAAAACAGGTAAAACCGATAGCCAGGCCGATGATGCTGATAACGGATTGCGATTTGTACTTTATCAGATTACGGAATGCGAGTTTGATATAATGTTGTAACATGCTCATAATATAATCGTTGAATTTATTCGGATTTAATCACTTCTGCCGGATTCCTGCCTGCGGCTTTCCATATGCGCCAACTTATGCACAAGGTAATAATAAATATGAGACAGATCAAAAGAACCGGATAAATCCAGGCGCTTATCTCTGTTTGTATCACATAATTCTCCAGCCAGGGCTTCATGATGAGGTAACCGACTGGCAAGGCGATACATGCTGCCAGGCAAAGCAACAACATATACTCCTTAAAGAACATGCGTATAATCATTCGGGCAGTAGCACCGTTTACTTTGCGGACGGCTATTTCCCTACGGCGTTGTTCGCAGTTGAGGGTTACCAGGGAGAAAATACCGAACACAGAGATGAGGATGCAGACTACCGTAACGAAGTCGAGCAACTTGATCAGGGCATTTTCCGATTGGAGGAATTTGTTATACTCTTCTTCGGCGCTGTCTAAACTGTAGAAGGTAAATTCCGGGTGCTTTTCTTTGATCAACGCGTCGATCCGTCGTTTGCATTCCGGCCATTGTCCTTCATGGAATTTGAAAAGCAGCACTCCGCTGGAACTGATCGAATAATAGTATTCCTGAACGGTGAACATAATCGGTTTCACCGGTATGGTAGGCGATTCTTTACAGAAGTCGCGTATAACACCGATAACCTGTAAACGGGTTGAATCGAACTTTTGGAAATATTTACCGATCGGGTCCCGCCATCCGAACTCCCGGACTGCTGCTTCGTTGATCATCACTTTGTCCTTTTGATCGTCGTCCTTTAGCATTTTACCACTCAGAAGTTTCAGGTTATAGTAATTGCATATTTGTTCGCCACTGGGGATAAGTTCCAGGCGTATTTCATTTGTTGATGCCGGTTTTTCATCCCATTCCTTCGTTGTCATATATTGTTTTCCTGTGAAAGGTATGAATGCATTATGATTGCCCGGGAGAATAGTTGTAATCATAGGTATTTGTTTCAGTTCCTCCCGCAGACTGGCTTCGGACGATTTGGTACTGAATACGAAAGATGCCCTTCCGGCCCGTTCCACGACACGGTCGGAATGTGAAAGGAAATGTATCTGTTTAATCATTACGACCGTACAGAAGATAAATCCGATACTGATGATAAACTGGAATACCAGGAAGAACTTCTGGAAATAATTCTTTCCGTTCCCTTTCTCCGTCCCCTTGATTGCAGCGTTCAACGACTGGCGGCGGAAATATTGGATCGGGAATAAAGAGATAAAGAATGACAGTACTGCCACAAAAAGCGAATAAAGGATAGCTTCCAGGTAGATTCCGTTGGTGGCCGTATGGATTTCGGATAATTCCCGGAAAGTCGGTAGTATCAGTTCGATCAGCAACATGCCGATGAAAATGGCGGCTAGCAAGGTCAGTAGATACTCTATGGAGAATAAACCCATCAGATGCCGGTCTGAGGAGCCGCACACTTTACGTAAGGCAATCTCTTTTCCGCGCATTCGTATCCGGCTGACGAACAATGTCAGATAGTTGAACAGCGAACAGAGGATAACCAGGCCGCCCGATAATGCAAACAGCAGGATATGATTGAATTTAACGGTCGCTTCCTCTATCGGATGATCGTAACGCAGCCGGGTGATCGGTGTCAATACTAAATGTTCCAGTAGCGTATGATCTTGTTCAATCGTATGTTCATATAGTTTTTTGCTGAAAGCCTTGATGTCTGTCCCTTCCCTGACTTTGATATAAGTAGACCAGTTGAGAGCGCCCCAATATGCATATTGATGATTGGCTTCTATTATATCAAAGGGGATATTGGTATGTGTTCCCCATGATTGGACGACTGCACAGACCGGTCTTTTCTCATTATAGATCATCAATTCTTTTCCGATCGGATTCTCTTTACCGAATAGTTTTTCGGCAAGTTCTTCGGTGATGGCTATTTCTTTATTATCAGGTAACAGGAAATTGGTGTTTCCGCTTATCAACCGGACCGGAAATGTTTTCATCAGGGCGGAGTCCATATCTATTATACAGGATGGATGGGTAATTCCCTCATATTTGAATTCAAAATCGCCACCCCGTGTATTGCCGGCCTGTTCTATCTCTGGATATGTCTCTTGCAGGTAAGCCGCCAGCGGGGAGGGGGTGACTGTCGATAAACCGTCTTTGCTGTTTTTGTCTTCGTTCCTGACAAGGAAGATACGTTCGGCTCCTTCACGGAAGTTGTCGTAAGTCATTTCATATCGTATCCATAATGTTGCCAGTGCAAAACAGGTAAATCCCATCGCCAGGCCGATAATGCTGACGATCGATTGCGTTTTGTATTTTAATAGGTTGCGTATAGCAATCAGTAGGTAATGTTTTAACATGGTTTCAATTGTAATTGTATATTGAAAAATACAAAAGATGTGCCAAACGGGTAACTTCTTAGTAACTATGCTGTTATCGGATGTGGGGCGTTGGGGACTGTGTGTGTATCCGCACGAATTACGTTCGTTTGCGCACGGTGTTGTGCGAATGGTACGGAATAATTAACGTATCCTTCCATCTACTTTGCCGTAGAAAATGTAAAGCGGATTGGTTATATTTTATAGTTTTGTGGTTTATAACTCTATAAGTATGCAGATACCCGTATCACGATATATCTTTTTAGTGGCTTTTTGTTTGTTTGCCAGCCTTCATATGCAGGCTCAGTTTCTGGATTACGGCTCCGATCCGGCACGGTTCAAATGGAACATTGTCAAGTTGCCCCATTATAACCTGGTGTATCCGCAGGGTAACGATTCGATGGCTTATAACTACGCCCTCTATCTGGAAAATGCTTATCCGCATTTGCAGAAGACGATCGGGACAGGGATGCAGAAGAAATTTCCGGTGATTCTCCATCCGGCCAATATGTCGTCTAACGGATTGGTATCGTGGGCGCCGCGCCGTATGGAACTGATCACGACGCCTTCCTCCAAACTCGATGGGGTGAGCTGGGACAAACATCTGGTGCTGCACGAGTCGCGGCATGTCCTCCAGACCAGCAAGGTGATGCGTGGTTGGTTCAAACCTTTATACTATATAATCGGTGAGCAGGCGGCGGGCGTTGCTGCCTTTTTCATGCCGAGCTGGTTTCTGGAAGGCGATGCGGTGGGAACCGAGACTTCCATGTCGAACGGCGGGAGAGGGCGGTTGCCGGAATTCAGTATGCCTTACCGTGCCCAGATGCTGGGAGAAGGAAAAAATTACTCGTTCGATAAATGGTATCTGGGTTCTTATAAAGATTATACGGGCGATTATTATGCATTGGGTTATAACCTGACTTCTTTTGCCCGCCACCGTTTCGGGGCGGATATATGGGATAAGACGACCACCCGGTATGTGAACCGTTTCTTTGCGATCCCGATGTTCAGCAATGCCTTTAAACATAATGCCGGAATAAGCATCGACGGACTGTATAATGAGACGTTCGACTTTTTGCGCGACGAATGGAGGAAGATGGACACTGCTGCCGTTATTCCCGATTATCTTTCGCCGAAACCCGGAAAATATACTTCTTACCGTTATCCGCAGGCGGTGAATGACTCGACGGTTATTGCCGTTAAATCAGGTTTGCAGGATATCAATTCGCTGGTTTCGGTAACGAACGGAAAGGAAAAGCGATTGTGTTATCTCGGAACGATCAACAGCCGTTTGAACCTGGCCGGCAACAAGGTGTACTGGACAGAAATTGTCCCGGGCCTGCGTTGGACACATGAAAATTATTCCGTTATAAAACAATATGATTTAGAAACGGGAAAGGTGACGATACTTACTCCCCGTGGGCGTTATCTGGCTCCGGCTATCGACAAGGACAACCGGACGGCAGCCGTTTCCCGTTTTACGGTAAGCGGTGAAAACCAGTTGGTGCTGGTCGACCTGGCAACGGGAAAGGAACAGCGTTATTTTACTGTTCCGGATAATGCCTTCATCAAAGAGTTAACCTACGATGATAATGGAACGATTACTGCCGTAGCCGTAACCGCTACCGGTATAAGTCTGCTGCAACTGGATACGCAGACCGGTGCATGGAGTGAATTGCTGGCAACCACTTCCGTAAATATTACCGCTCCGCTTTGGAGCAACGGCAAACTGTTTTTTGAATCGGGAGCCAACGGAACTAATAATATCTATTATCTGAATCCGTCGGATACAGCCACTTACCGGTTGACATCTGCCCGTTTCGGGGCTTTCGATCCGGCTTTTACTCCCGGTAAAGACAAACTGCTTTATTCGGATTACCAGGCAGACGGGTATCGTATCGGTTCTTTGGCGGTGGATAGCCTGGAAGCGGAAAAGGCGGACTTGGGCGATCCTTATCATTCTCCGCTGGTTACTTCGCTGGTTGAACAGGAGCAGTTCAATCTGGATTCAGCCAAACTGACTCCTATCGAGTTTAATCCGCGTCCTTACCGCAAAGGAGCGCATACGTTTAAGTTACATAGTTGGGCCCCCTTCTATTATGATGTGGCGGAAGCGATGAATACGGGGGCTGACGATCTGAGTACGATCGTGAAACCGGGCGTTATGGTCCTTTCGCAAAACACGTTGAACACGGCTATCATGCAAGCTGGATGGTATTACAATAAGGGTGAACATCATGGCAAATTATCATTTACCTATAAAGGTTGGTTTCCGGTCATCGATATCGCTGCCGATTATGGCGGTAAAGCATTCGATGTAACCTGGGTGACCAACGACAAGGATAAGGAAGTGGCACAGGCGGCAACCGTAAGACGTACCTTGCTGGAGGCTGAGGCGCGTGTCTACCTTCCTTTCAATCTTACCCGCAACCATTATATCCGGGGAATACAACCGGCGGTTGCCTATTATTTTACCAACGACAGGTATCAGCAATATGAAAGCCGTACATATAGCAATTTCCAGTATATCCTGCCGGAAGTATTGTTTTACAGTTACCGCCGGAAAGCCCAGCGTGATATCCTGCCCCGCTGGGGATATCAGTTGCGGTTGCAGTATCTCCAGTCTCCTTTCAATAAGGAAAACTACGGAAGCCTGTATGCCGGACGCCTGACGGCTTATTGGCCGGGTATCCTGCGTAATCACGGATTGATGTTGCGTATGGGATACCAATACCAGAGTGTGGACAATAAAACCCTGTATTTACCCAAACATTTGATAGATAAGCCTCGCGGATATAATTTCATGTATCAGACCCGTCAGCAGATTGCCTTTAAGGCTGATTATGCTTTTTCTGTCTTTTCACCGGATCTCAGTCTCGGGCAACTAGCTTATATCCGCCGCCTGCGTGCCAACCTATTTTACGACCTGAACCGTAACCAGGCTGCCAAAGGTCATGACTGGACAACACAAAGTTCATTCGGTACCGATCTGATCTTTGACTGGAATGTCTTCCGGATGAGCTTCCCGCTGACAACCGGCGTACGGTTGATACAACCGATCGATTATGGCAAGTTCCAGGTCGAGGCACTGTTTTCTATCACATTTTAGGAAATAATCGTTCACCGTTCACCCTGATTGGTGTAAGTTGTTGTTTATTTGTTATTTGTGTTGTTGTAAATCAGGTGAATGGTTTGCCTGAAAGGTGAATGGTTTATCCGAACCCTTCACCTGGCTTCCTGCCGAGGTTTTATTTGTTAATTGGAAATAGGCTTTCGCGGTCATATTAGAAATAATTGAGCTATCAGTTTATAGCGACGGGAGTAACCAATTCCCCTCTTGAGAGGGGAGACAGGTACAACCAGTCACTATAAATAGCTCACATCTGATAAATTCTGAACTATACCTTTATATCCAACTATCATTCATGTAATAGGGAACTAATCGGAAAGCAATATATAACTAATGGTAAACATACTATCCGGTCGTTTTTTGACTGCCATCGTTAAGCTTGCCGACGTAGGTGGTTAAGCTTAGCGACAGTGGTCGAAAAGCTTACCGGGCGTGGTCGTTAAGCTATTGGGTTATTTCTTTTGTGTTAATATACTATTGTTGGCGGGTTAATGGGTTATATGATAATTGGTAGTAGTTCAGGGTGAAGGGTTTGTAGTAACCATTCACCCTTTTGCTAAACCGTTCACCTGGATATTGTATTGTAATTGTCATTATATTAGTTATATACGACAGAAAGGTGAATGGTGAACGCTTTTTACCCGAATTATATAGGTGTGCTTGTTTGTCTCCCTGATTTATTCCGTCTTGATAGCTTTTGCCGGGTTTGTCCGTGCCGCTTTTCGGATTTGCCAGATCAGGGTGAGCAGGGAAATACCTGCGGTAATCAGGAAAGCAATAGCGAAAATCCACCAGGATAACGGAGCTTTATTGGCAAAGTTTTCCAGATATCTCGTGATTGCCAGCCAGGAAAGAGGAGTGGCTATCAGGAAAGAGAAACCGAGTAGCTTGTAATATTTCCGCAATAACAAATTCATGATGGCTCCTGTCGTTGCCCCGTTCACTTTGCGGATCGCTATCTCTTTGTAACGCTGTTGAATGTCGAAAAGGGAAAGGCTGAATAATCCCATCGAAGAGATCAAGATGGAGACGAGGGTAAAAACGGAATAGATCCGGGCAACCAACCGGTCCTTTTCGTACATGGCACTGATCTCGTCTTCTACAAAAGTGTATTCAAATTCTCCTCCGATAGTCTTGTCATGGAGTTCTTTCAGAAGTTTGATCGCTTCCGACCGGCGTCTGGGGACAATGGATGCCATGAGTTTCCCAGGATAGTATAGTTCATTCTGCACATCTTTGAAAGTCATGATGACGGGAAGATTACGCTGGGAGAGATGCACTACCTGAAATTCGGGAGTAAAACCTTTTACCAGAAGCGAACTGATGCCATTATACGAATCTTTTTCCAGCTCCGTAGGAGGGATTCCTCCTTTACTGAATAATTTTTTAGCCGTTTCATTCATCAGGATTTCTTTTTCGCTCTTCGGAAAGCCGTCTGCGTAAACTGGTATTTGGTATAAATCAAAGAAACTTTTATATAGTTTGACATGAAGTACCTCCTGCCATTCTCCTCCGGGGATGCGCATACTGACCTTATCGTAGTTATCAGTTGGTAATTCATACGGACTTTCTCCATAGGAGAACGACTGGAACAGAGGGGATGCTTTGAGTGTTTCCTGTATGGCGGAGGAAACGCTTTCAGTCTGTTTCTGTTCTTCTTCACCATAGAACATCTTTGAAGAAGGACGTATAAACCAGGCTTTTATAATGTCTTTAGTTCGGTATCCCAGGTCAGCATGCAACATGAAGTGCAGTTGCTTCATAAAGAAGATGGATGATATGATCAGGCAACAAGTGATAACATACTGCACGACCAGAAACAACGAACGGGTAGCCATCTTGTTTTTTCCGGGGGTGACTCCCTGAAGTGAATGGATGGTTTGCCGGAAGCTATAGTTGAAAAATGGATATAACGTAATAATCAGTGGAAGTCCCAGCAAAAGAATAACGGTTAATATCATATTGAAAGAAGAGCCGACGGTGGCAGTGATGCCTAACTGGCTTTCTTGTATCGGCAGGGTGATTTCGATAATCATCCAACTGAGAAAAAGGGAGATGGTTGTCAGTACCAGATTCTCTGCGTATAGCTGGATGAATAATTGTGCGGGTCTTGCCCCGAATACCTTTTTCATTCCCAGTTCCCGGCCTCGTTTAATGATAACGACCGAATTGATATGGATAAAGTTGAACAGTCCGATCAATAAAAGCAAGATCGCAACGAATGAGAGGATTTTCAGGCTGTCCGGGTTTCCCTGGCGAAACGTATTTACTCCTTTGTCGACAGCTTTGTCCATGTATAGTTTATCCAGCGGGATGACCCGGAAAGAGAACGTTTTTTGGGCGGCTTTATGGTTTTCTGCTTTGAGTTTTTCGTTAATGCGATCCGCATCGATACCGGGATAGGCTAAAGCAACACTAAAGTAATTAACCGGCGGCCAACGCCATTGCAATTCTTTAGATATCAACAGGTCGAAGGTCAAAGAACTGGGTGTCTCCGTTTCTCCGATAATTCCCTGGACGGTCAGTATGTTTCCGTTATAGTCGACGTTCTTACCGATCGGATTTTCTTTACCGAACAGTTTCCGGGCGAATCGGTTTGTGATAACGGCTCCTTTAGGGTCGGCCAACAGTTGTGCACGGTTCCCTTCTACCAGCGGAAAATCCAGTATTTGAAGGAAAGCGGTGTTTGTAGCCAATACATGTGCTTTGAATTTGTTCTCATCTACCTGTATTTCGACATTGCTGAGGGAGACAAAGGAGGTTTTTTTCTCTATTTCCGGTATATCCAGGGGATTGATATAGTTCTTTTTCAGGACCACATTATCTGTTGTAAATAAAAGAGGTATCCGTTCACCGCTTTCCCACTGACGTACACTCAGATATATCCGCTCATGGTTGGTATTGAAATGGTCTGTTGTCGCCTCACTATAGACATACCGGCTGATAATGATCACACAGGCCAGGCTTAGCGCCAAGCCAAGGACATTAATAACGGTGTATAAACGGAAACGCATCAGTGAGCGTATGGCTAGTAGGATGATTTTCATATACATTGCTTTTATTGTTTACGATCCCTAAACAGATTGTCTTATTCTGCTTTTATGGCTTCCGCCGGATTGGTCCGTGCCGCTTTCCGTATCTGCCAGATCAAGGTTGCCAGCGATATTCCGGCAGTCAGGAGCAGGGCGACGGCGAATATCCACCAGGAGACGGGTGCTTTGTGGGCGAAGTCCTCCAGATACCGGTTGATTGCCAGCCAGGCGATGGGCGAGGCGATGAGGAAGGCGATGCCTAAAAGTTTGTAATATTTTATCAACAACATCCGCATGACGACGGAGGTAGTGGCACCGTTCACTTTACGGATGGCTATTTCGCGGTACCGTTGTTGCACATCAAACAAAGACAGGCTGAATAATCCCAATGAAGAGATCAGGATGGCGATGAGGGCAAAGACGGAATAGACTACCGTCAGTTGCCGGTCTTTCTGATATAGGGCCTTGTGTTCGTCTTCGATGAACGAATACTCAAAACTACCTCCGAACAACTCTTTATGCAGCTCTTCCAGAAAATGCAGAACCTCCTGCTTGTGTCCGGCTATCGGTATTACCAGAAGTGACTCTTCGGGATTGCTTCTGTGAGGAATAATGATGGGCGGGTTAGTGAATTTACCCCAATGGCCCGGTGTGAAGTCTTTGACAACCCCCAAAATACGATATGGAGGATTGCTGTCCATATCTGTGCCGCTTGAAAACCAGAGCCGTCTTTCCGGTTGTACATCGGTCGATTGGATGTCGGTGATGCCCAATAGCTTTTTCCCCGATTCGGTGAGGTATAAACCGTAACCTAAATCCGGTTCTTCTTTCGGGTCGATTGCTTTGCCTTCTATTACCTCTATATTGAATAGGTTTAGCCAGGAGGGGGCAATAAACGTGAGGGTAAACTCTTTGAACTCTCCGTCGGATACCTTGAATTTGAATCCACCGCTCATTTTGTCTTTGATCGGACTGGGACCATACGTCCACTTTTCAATCAACGGGGAAGCGTCCAAGCGTTGTTGGATGACCTCTCTTAGATGCTTTTTGCGTTCACGCTCTTTCTCCCAGTCTTCCCTGCTGATGTTATTAATTCGTCTTGGTTGAAAGAATCGGGAGGCAATGACATCTTTGATACGGAATCCAGGGTCGGCATCCAGCATGAACTTCAATTGCTTGATAAAGAAGAGCGAGCAGACAATCAGCGTGATGGTGATGATGTATTGGGCCACCAAGAACAGCTTGCGCGACACCACCGACCCCCCGTTGCGGTTGACCGAACGAAGGGAAACGATCGGTGCTTCGCGGCGATACCTTATGAAAGGCATCAAGGTGGTAAACAAAGGAAGCAGGAACAGAATCCCGCCATTGAGCAATAAGTCAAAGGTGCTATTCGTAACGAATGTCAATTCCAATTGATTCTGTACCAGTGGACTGGCCACTTCGATGAACACCCAACCTAGCAGGATGGCAAAAGCCATCATCAGCACATTTTCCAAGTACAATTGGACGAACATCATCAAGCTACCGGCACCGAATACTTTCTTCATCCCCCATTCGCGCCCTCTTTTCAGTATAACCACGGAATAGATGTTGATGAAGTTGAAGATGCCCACTAGGAGTATCATCAACGCTACCATCGACAAGACATAGATATGTGTCGGGTTGCCCAACCGGAAGAAGTGGTTCTCGTAGTTGTTCCTGTTCAGATACACTTCCGACAGGGGATACAATTGGTAGCGGACGCTATATTTCCAATGTTTCATTAACATGAATTGGTTGTATTGTCGGTTGATCTGCCGGTAATCGGCTTGCGGCTGGAGGCGAACCAGATGGTTGCTCATGCGCTGCCAGTCAGACAATTGTTCGGAAATCACCAAATCGAACTCAATACTGCTAGCTGTGGCGGGTACCCCAATCACACCGGTTATAGTTACTGTTTTTCCTATGGACAAGCGTAGTTGTTTGCCTAATGCACTCTCGTTGCCGAATATCTTTCGGGCGAGCATTTCTGTGATGACAGCCTCTTCCGGCTTGGACAATGTGTTAGTACCGACTAACAACGGGTAGCGGGCGATGTGGAAGAAGTTACTGTCGGCAATTAGGGTTTTACCCAGATATTCGTTCTCGTTGTACCAATAGCTTATCTCCTCTTCCTTTCGTATTTTGCTGGCACATTCCACGCCCGGATGTTCAAGCAGGCTATTGAATGTCTTTTCTTTATTGGGATTGGAGATACCGCAATACATGATCTCGCCCGGGTGCTTGTCGTCTTCGCAGATGGTGGTAAACACCCGATCCAGATCGGGGTAAAAGTGGTCGGTCTGCCATTCGCTATACACATAGCGGCTTATGATGATAAAGCAAGTCAGGCTTAAAGCCAAACCTATGATATTTACAAACGTGTACGTCCGGAAACGCAATAAAGGGCGTATGGCCAGTATAAGTAGTTTCATGGTAAATGTATTATTTCAAAATCAATTCTTCCGCGTCGCCAAAAGTGCTGTATCCGGTGACAATAACCTTATCGCCTGCTTGTAATCCGCCGGTGATCTCATACTGCTGCGGGTTCTGTCGGCCGATGCTGATGTTTACTTTGCGGGCTTTTGTCCCGGTCTCGTTCAGCTTATAGATCCATTGGCCGCCGGTCGTCTGGAAGAAGTCGCCGCGCGGGATGACCAGCGCCTCTTCGGGTTGTCCCAGTTCAACCTGTACGCGAAAGCTCTTTCCGATGCGGACATTCTCGGGTGATTCTTCGGTAAAGACAAGATCCACATCGAAGTTACGATCTTTTACTTCCGGTACGACCTTGGTGATGCGTAGCGGATATTTCTTTCCCTGCCAGGTGATGGTGGCGGGAAGGCCTGTCGTGATACGGTCGATATAATATTCGCTGAGTGACGTATGTATTTTGAACTGATCCAGAACCTTGATCTCGGCAATGGCTTCGGTGCTTTGCACCTGCTGGCCCGGAGTTACCTTGACAAAACTGAGTTGTCCTGCCAATGGGGCGCGGACGATCAGGTTCTCCATGCGTTCCTGGGCGCGGTCGTATTTCTTCCGTTCACGTTCCAGGTCATTCTTCATCAACTCACGGCGGAGGATGGTGGCAGCGCTGTCGTGGCGCAGACCTTCCAGTTGCAGGGCGGTGCTTTGCGTTTTATATTCGAATTCATCCCGCTGTACTTCCAGTTGAGCCTTGCTCTTTACACCCATGCGGAACTCCTCTTCATCGAGGGCGAAGCTCTTTTTCAGGCGGTTGAGTTCATAGGTTGTCTGTAATGTTTGTTTTTGCAGGTCCAGGCTTTTCTGTTCCATTTCGATCTCTTTTTCCTGGAAGGAGATCAATTGTTTTTCCCACTCGTCTCGCTGGTCGTCGATGGTACGTATCAGGTCCGGATTGGTCAGGGTAAGGATGGTGTCGCCCTTCTCCATCATCGTTCCTTCTTCAGCTACGATACGTTCGACGCTACCGGCTTCACGTGCGTTTATTTTGATGGTGAGGATGGGTTGAACCACACCTTCCACATCCACATATTCCATGAATTTATCGGCTTGTGCTTCGCCGATGATGAGGTTGTCCGCTTCGGTGCGCAGTTTGCGTCCGCCTGATGCAACGATCGATACATACACCAGAAGGATGACAAAAGCGACACATCCGGCGATATGCCAGCGGTAACGGTAATATACGGGTTTCTTTTCAATAGGTCTGTCCATTATTTATTTCATTAATTGTTCATAATCGAATGTCAGTTCACGGTTCCGTTCGAAGTCGTAGCCGGTCATGCTGCGCAGACCGTAGTACAGGCTCCAATAATTATATAAGGCTGTTATATATTCTCTTCGTGCCCGGTCCTTTTCGCTGATGGAGGCATTGAGGTCGAGGATAGTCGATTTACCCAGCAGGTACAGTTTTTGGGCAACATCGTTCCTGCGTTGGGCGGTCTGGTCGGTTTTTTGTGCGATCATCACTTTATCAGCCTGCAGGTTGAACTGTTTGACCATTTTGATGACATTCAGTTCGAAGTCGTTGCGTGACTGCTCCACCTCGGTATATACTTTGTCGCGGTTGCTGAGGGCAACTTTTACCTTCCCTTTACCGACACCCCAGTCCAGGATCGGGATGCGTATGCCAAGGCTGACTAATTGTTGATCCAAAGGGTCCCGGTAAGCCTCTTTCAGTTTTTCGTTTGTCTGCGTCAAGCCGAATTGCATATAGAGGTCGGCTTTGAAGCCGCGGGATGCTTTTGCCTGTGCTACGGCACTTTCGCTTTCCAACCGGCGGCGCTGGAGGTATTCCGGTTCCGGATTATTCTCGTAAGCCAGCTCGAGCGCTTGCTTTACTTCCACATTGAAACGGGGGATTTCTTCGTTTAAACTGGCGATCAGTTCCGAAGCATTGGTGATACCCAGGTAGCTACGCAATGATTGAATACAGTCGTCTACTTCAATACGCGCGTTCATCATATTAGTCTGTTCGGTCAGGAGGTTCAGTTCCAGTTGTAGCATTTCATTTTCAGTGATCGTCCCGATATTATACCGTCCTTGGGCATATTGATAGAGGGTATCGGCATTTGCGTAATTATATTGTGCGATTTCCCAGTTGGTCTGTGCGGTGGCCAATTGGAAAAACTGTTGGGTTGCCTGTGCAGCGACCAGTTCGAGTGTTTCTGTCAGGTTCTTTTTTGATTCGGTATAACGGAGAGGTTCGATTTTCCGATCCCATTTGAACTGGTTGTATCCGAACAAGTTTTGTTCGTAGCCGAGCACGATGGGAGTGGTGTTATACGAACTTGTCTTTTCCGAAAACAAATCGAGTCTTTGCAAGGCTGTTTTCACGAAAAGGCTTCCTCCGGTGAATGGTATATTCTGATTGATCGTGAGTCCGGCATCCACCATCAACTGGTTGCGGTGTACGAAACTTTCGCCTCCGTCGGGTAAGGTTACCGAACTGATCGACCGGTTCAGTGAAGGACTGGAGGTGAAGGTCAGACTGGGTAGCATGTTTGCACGATAGGAACGCCAGTTCCAGTAAGCCGCCCTGAAAGAATGTCGGGCAGCGATGGCCTGTGGAGATTGTTCCTGGGCCATGCGTACGGTCTCAGATAAGGTGAGGCGTAACGTATCCTGCGAGTAAGCCGGGAAAGCGGCCAGTGCAGCAAGGATTATCGATAATATGTGACTTCTCGTATGTTTCATATATTATTAAAAACAAATAGTATGCCATGTTTTTAATGTCTTGAATATTAGATAGTAAGTAGTGTGTTCGTTTTTGTGGTCAGTGCGTCAGCGCACAAAAAACGTTCGTATTCGCACGCCCTGTTTATTGTTTTAATGCTTATCTTTACCCCCACATATTTAATATACGCATACGATATGAAACAAGGGAAAATACTGATCATCGACGATAATGAAGATGTGCTTTTTGCACTGAATCTGCTGCTGGAACCTTATGTAGAACAAATTCGTGTGACCACACAGCCGGAGCGTATCGAGCATTTTATGGAAAGCTATGTGCCGGATGTGATCCTGCTGGATATGAATTTCCGAAGGGATGCCATTAGCGGGCAGGAAGGTTTTTTCTGGTTGGAGAAGATAAAGAAGGCGGATTCGGATGCCGTTGTCCTTTTTATAACAGCTTATGCCGATACGGAAAAAGCCGTGCGTGCCATCAAAGCCGGTGCGACGGATTTTATCCCTAAACCCTGGGAGAAAGAGAAGTTGCTGGCCACCTTATCTGCCGCCTTGAAACTTCGTGAAAGCCGTACGGAAGTGCGGTCGCTGAAACGCCAGGTAGCGGCTCTGGAGAGTTCGGATGAGGAAGGTTTCGAGATTATCGGTGAGAGTAATGCCATGCAGGAAATCTTTGCAACGATCGAGAAGTTACGTCATACGGATGCCAATATCCTGATCCTGGGGGAGAACGGAACAGGCAAGGATCTTGTTGCCCGTGCCCTGTACCATCATTCGCCGCGTAACGGACAGGTCTTTGTGGGTATCGACCTGGGAAGTATTCCCGAATCGCTTTTTGAAAGTGAACTGTTCGGTTATGAAAAGGGAGCCTTTACGGATGCCCGCCGTGATAAGCCGGGGCGTATGGAGGTGGCAACCGGCGGGACTTTGTTTCTGGACGAGATAGGAAACCTGAGCATGCCGATGCAGGCCAAACTGCTTACTGCGATCGAAAAGCAGCAGATCACCCGGCTGGGGGCTACCCGTCCGGTTTCGATAGATGTCCGCCTGATCTCCGCTACCAATATGAATATTCGTGCAATGGTGGAGGAGGGGACTTTCCGCCAGGACTTGCTTTACCGTATCAACACTATCGAACTGCATATTCCTCCTCTTCGGGAGCGTGGTAATGATATCCAGTTGCTGGCGGATTATTTCCTGATACGCTATGCCCGTAAATATAAGAAAGAGATAAAAGGTTTATCCCGCGAAGCCCGGAGCAAACTGCAAAACTATAACTGGCCGGGGAATGTCAGGGAGTTGCAACATGCCATCGAGCGGGCAGTGATCCTTTCCGACGGATTGATGCTGAAACCGGAGAATTTTATGCTCCAGCCTTCCGTTACCAAAAAGAAAGCGGAACTGGAAGAACTCAACCTCAGCATTCTGGAGAAAGAAGCGATCGAACGTGCTTTGCGGCGTGCCGACGGGAATGTGACCCGTGCCGCCGAGTTGCTTGGTATTACCCGTTTTGCCCTTTATCGGAAATTGGATAAGTTGGGCCTATGAAACGGTATACCATCCTGATAAAGATCGTCCTGATCGTTATATTGTCGCTGACAATTGCGTTCCTGATACTGAAAAGCCTCTATTTCACATCGGTAATGATGAGCGCTATCCTGATCGTATTGGCTTTCTCATTGTATCTGGACCAACGTAAAACGATTCGCCGGATGGAACATCTGATTGCGAATATTCATTACGGAGACCTGAATCTGTCTTTTCCGGTTCCTACTTCCGGAGGGGCGGAAGCCGAGTTGACTCGTTCGATGAATGAGGCCCTGAATGCTTTTCGTTCCCGGCTTTATAATTCGGTGGTGGCGGAGGCTGAGACAGAAGCCTGGCAGAAACTGATCCGCGTATTGACGCATGAGATTATGAACTCGATCGCTCCTATTATTTCCCTGTCGGAAACGGTGACGGAGCGTGCCGCCCTGAATGGTATGAATGAGCGCGATTATGCGATTATGCTGCAAGCGATACAAACGATTCACCGCCGGAGTAAGGGATTGCTCGACTTTGTGGAGAACTACCGCAAACTGACACGTATACCGACTCCTACCATGCAAATATTCCCGATATCTGTTTTATTCAGCGATTTGCAGAAACTGGTCCCGGCTGACGGTATACACGTTGTCTATTCCATCCGCCCGGCAGAATTACGGTTGTATGCAGACCGGAGCATGATCGAGCAGGTTCTGATCAATTTACTGAAAAATGCCGTTGAGGCGTGCTGCGACAGTGAATCCCCTGAGATTCGTGTAGAGGCTTTCCGGCAGGATGGTATGCCTGTGATAACGGTTTCGGATAATGGCAGCGGGATTGTTCCCGAGGCTTTGGATAAAGTTTTTGTTCCTTTCTTTACTACGAAACAAGGAGGATCGGGTATCGGTTTAAGCGTTTGCCGTCAGATATTGAATCGTCATGGGGGAAATATAACCGTTACTTCGGAAATGGAGAAAGGGACGGTGTTCACCCTGCAATTTCCGGGTACACGTTCCATATAACAATAGTCTACAAAAGCTCTGTTATCTTCTTTTTCAGATCGTTGGGTTTGATCGGTTTGGCTACGTAGTCGCTGAATCCGCTCTGTTTCACCCGTTGTTCGTCTTCGGCAAAGGCAAAAGCGGTCACGGCGATGATGGGGATAACGGTATTATCTTTGCGTATCTCTTTCGTAGCCTGGTATCCGTCCATAAGCGGCATTTTTAGATCCATGAGGATCATGTCCGGATGATATTTTCTGTATAAGTCTATTGCTTCCTGACCGTTCCAGGCATGTACCAGGTTGTATTCCTTGAGGATTGCTTTTATATACGTGTAGTTGCTTTCGTTGTCTTCGGCAATCAGTAAGGTTGACTTTTTATTGTTATTCTCAGTAAAGGCATTATTCTGTATTTCTATTTGTACAGGTTCTGCCGCAGCAACGTGCGATTCTTCAATAACCGTATCGGGTAGGGTGAACCAGAAAGTCGAACCTTGCCCCAGTTCAGATTCCACGCCGATCTCTCCTCCCAGCTTCTGTACGATCATCTGGCTGATAGACAGTCCGAGCCCGGTTCCCTGAGCGAAACTGTCTAACTTGACAAAGCGCTGGAAAACGCTGTCTTTGATCTTTTTATCGATACCGCATCCTGTATCGGAGACAAAGAATAGTAATTTGCCGTCCTTATGTTTATAGCCGAAACGTATTTCGCCTTCTTTGGTGAACTTGATGGCATTGTTAATAAAGTTGGTTATTACCTGCGACAGGCGGTTCTTGTCTGTCCGGATGATGCAATGGGACATCTTTTCGACAAATGAAACCTGTACGCCTTCTGCCGCTTTCAGGCGGGAGGTCTGCTCTATATCACATAATAACTGATTGATATCGACATCTGAATAAACAAATTCGAGCGTATTGGCTTCGATCTTGGACAGGTCCAGAATATCATTGATCAATTGCAACAGGAGTTCATTATTGTTATTGATAATATTGATGTATTCTTCGCGTTCCTCTAATTCTTCGGTCATGGCAAGCAGGCCGGAGAAACCGACAATCGCATTAAGTGGCGTACGTATCTCATGGCTCATATTTGCAAGGAAGGCCGATTTCAGGTGATCCGATTCTTCCGCTTTTTCCTTAGCCAGTCTCAATTCGTTCTCAGCTAGTTTCTGCTTGGTGACATTTTCTTTCTTGAATACTACACCCAAAAGATTTTCCTTTGCATCGAGTATGGGGTTGGCAAATACATGTGTATATTCACCTGGGGCACATTGCTTGACAAGCTCGAAAGGCTTCCGGCTTTCCATGGCGGAAATCAGTGCACATTCATCGCAAAATGGTTTTTGCCCGTCTTTAACCAGGCAACAGTTTCTAGGACCATATTGTGGCGCGCATGGCATCTTTATCTGATTCTCCCATTTGACCGAATAATCCGGTTTGATGAAACGGATAGAAGACTGTATGTTATTCATAATAATAACATTGTCTTTCTGCAAATCCATCAGTTCGTCTTTCAACCGGTTGGTTCTGAACAGGAAGAACAGGATCATTATCAGGAAAAGTAACAATACGCATGCAACGATCAGCAGGATCTCAAATCTGTATTTGATAAACAGATTCCCCTCCACATTGATCAGCGTGGAATCGGCAGGCAGACGGTCTCTTTCTATATTGAACTCTCTTAGTTTTTTGGCATCGAAAGTATATCCGTTGGGAATACTTACTGCCTTCATCTCTTTTTGGAGTACTTTCTTTGTTTGGATATCGATAGCCTGTTTGGCAAGATCTTTACCGATGGAACGGTATTTAGGCATGTAACCGCCTATTGCCCAATGGCTAAGCCCGATAGAAGTCAGTGTGATAGCCGGAAGATTCGGGTTGCCTGCCATCATGGTGTAGGTTGCGTTACCTACATAATACCCGTCGTTTACATCTACACGCCAGGTTCCCAGTAGGATTACGGTTTCCTTTGGAAGTTTCTTTATTTGTTCGACAATGGTGTAGATATTATTTTTCCGGCCGTCCAGCAGTATGAGATTCTGGTCCGGGAACTTCTTCATTTCCTTTTTTACCAGTGCTTGCAAGGAGATACCTCCGTAGCTGTTATCCGTTATTAAAGCAAAATGCTTTGTTGTGGGATAAAGATTCAAAGCCAGTTCTATATTCTTTTTTATATCATAATTATAGATAAAACCAGATAGATAGAATCCGTTGTCTATGTAACTTTGGATATCGATACTCTCCGGGTCCCAGTCTGCCATTACGGTATTGGAGTCCGGCAGAATAACTGCATTTCGGCTAACCATTCCACACAGGATTGGAATATCTTTTAGGATCGGTTCATCCTGCGACAGGTAAGAAGACCATCCTTCCTGGCCTAGAATGACTATGGCCTGCGGAGTGTTCTCGTTGTTATATTTTTTTAGCAAGGTTGCCATTTTTCCTTTCCATAAAGGAGCCTCCGGCAAACTTTTACAGTTCATGTTTTCTATGATGACCGGAGCTGTACCTCCCAGACGTTTGTACTCCTCCATGAATTCGGAGATATTTTGTGTGGTATTACGGGTATCCGGGTTATAGGAACTGATAATAAGGATCGGATGGGTATCTTCGGCATGAACAGGAACGACCATAATGAGACATACAAGTATAAGTAGTATTTGTATGTGGCATATAATATTTCTTAGAATCACTTTCAACATTGATATCTTCTCTGTTACTGTCCGTTTCCCGGCTACAAAAATAGGAATTATTTGTGATCTATGTAGAACTATGGTCAATAAAAACAGAAGAAAATCAAGGGTGTTATATTTCTATCATGATTCCTATACTGGGCAACATCGTTCCTGTCATGCGTTCTACCGGTTTCAATTCATATCGTTGTTCTCCTTTAGGGGCATCGGGGTTCAGTATTTTACCTGTTTTTATATAGACGTCCTGTTCTTTGTACTTCGAATTAAGTACGTTCTGAAGATCGATATAGAACCCGAGCATTACTTTTTTCAGATAAAATGTTTTATCTATGCGCAGGTCCAGCTGGGTGAATGGTTTCAGGCGTTCGCTGTTGAAACGGCTGTAGTCGTAATAGAGACTGCCGCTGGCATCCCAGGCTTCCACATAACTGCTTTTCTCCACATCGTAAGGCGTGTATGGCGCGCCGCCTACTACCCGGAGTTTGGCGCCTATGTCCCAGTTTTTGGGGAGTGAATAGGTGCCGCTGAAGGTGAACAGATGTTTGTTATCCCAGGCGGAAGGTAGGTAGATGCCTGTATTTCTTCCGTCTTTATATTCACTGCGTACATAGGTGTAGGAAGCGATGAAAGTGAGTCCTTTGTAATTATACCAGCGTCCCATCAGTTCCATACCGTAGGCACGTCCGGTAGCGGTGGATGTAACGGCTTCATTTCCCAGAACACCGTAGTCGGTTCCTTTCGAGGCCAAAGGAATGCTGTCGATGACCGACATCGGATAGCGGTTATAATGTTTGTAGAACCCTTCGGCTGTGAATTTAAGGAAAGAGGAGGGACGATATTCCAGTCCCAGTCCGGCCTGGTCGCTGCGGATATATTGAAGGGCGTTTCCCTTGTTGACATAATTCCCGTCGTTGTCCTTAAACCCCATAACGGTGTACGGAGGTAACTCATAGTAACGCCCGGCGTTGGCATTCAGGTAGATATCGCCGGCTATCCGGTAAGACAATGAAAGGCGTGGCGACAATTGGTCAAGCATATTCTTCATTTTAGAAGAATAATTGTTGGCGTCGGCACGAAGTCCCAGCGAGGCGGTAAAACGCTCATTGTCGCTTTCGTAGATGGCGGTGGCATACAATCCCCATTTCCAGATTCCCAGGTCGGTCTGATAGGTGATCTCACGGGGAATAGTGGTAAATTGTTTCTGGAATGTATGGTTTGTATACTCCGAATAATCGATGTTGCCACCTGCCTGGAGTTGTATGTAAGGGAGGCGGAAGATATTTTCGCTACGGAGTTTGTTCTCTATCTCGTCCGAGCGATAATTGAGCGTAAGATTTTCCGGCATGCTTTCGTCGTTATCCCGGTATTTGATGTTTTTGTTGTTCATCTGGCTACGGCTGACGATAACTGAATAGATGTTTTTCCCGGTATAATGCTTGTAGACGGCTCCCAGGGTATAGGTCTTTTGTTTTACAACCGGCAGGTAAGCCAGGATATATTGGTTCTTTTCGCTCATATCTTTCATCCCAGTATTCAGTTTCATATCATCTATGGCTCCTAATCCGAGAAAAGTGAGTTCGTTTTTCTTGTTGAAAGCATGTTTGATCTTGAATTGGGCATCGGTGAAAGTCGGTAGGAACGGCAGTCCGATCATATCGAACAGAAATTGCAGATATGAACGCCTGACAGAGACCTGGTAGGTTGTTTTGTCGCCCATCGGTCCGTTAACCGACAGTCCGACATCGGAGGCTCCGACCACCCCGCGCAGGGAAAACTTTTCTTTATTCCCGTCCTGTAGTTTGAAATCCAGCACGGAGCTTAATGCATTCCCTCTGGCAGCGGGAAATGCTGCCGAATAGAAGTTTACTTCGCGTATGAAATCAGGATTAATGATTCCGACCGGTCCGCCCGAAGCGCCTTGTGTAGAAAAGTGATTGATATTCGGAATTTCTACTCCATCCAGGAAGAAACGGTTCTCGGAAGGACCGCCGCCTCTTACCATCAGGTCGTTCCGGAATGCAGCCGTGGAAGCAACTCCGGGAAAAGATTGTACGACACGCGATATATCACGGTTACCTCCGGCACTCTTTTCTATCTCTTTGAAGCCTATAACGCGCAGTCCGAGCGGACTTTCGGCTGTTTTACGAAACGGAGAAGCTACAACACTGACTTCTTGCAGGTTTTCGCTACCCGGCTCCAACTCGATCGGAAAAAAGATATCTTTATTGGCAACGCGGAACTCGGCGGTTACTTCCGGCTTATATCCCAGGAAGGAGGCCTGAAGACGATAACTGCCGGGGGCGACTCCGGTGATCTCGAAATTACCGACGGAATCGGTTGCTGTTCCTTGTGTTGTGTTCCAGATCACCACTGTTGCGTAAGGCACCGGTTCACCACTTGCAGCTTCCTTTACGATCCCTTTTATGGAATAGCTTTTCTGGGCCTGCATGAACTGGATGCAGGCAATAAATAATACCAGGAAGATATATGCTCTTTTATACATCGCTATCGGTTTTTTGGCAAAGATACTATAATATTAGGGAAGGATTGGTTCTAATAGGATATGAACTGTAATTATTGCATCATTACCGGGCGCATATTAGGATTCCCCAAGTTCTTATCCGGTGAAGGATGGAAATATCATATATTATGATACTGCATTTTCATATATTATGCGAATTAAGTATTATAATATATGAGAAAGTAATATCACAATATATGATACTAATGTTCTCAGTATAGGGGTGACTTTGCCTGAAATAGGGTTAATGTATGTCTCTGCCTTACTCTGTTTAATTTTCCTTACCTTTGCAGTCAAATGCAAGTATAGTAGTGCAGAATCAGATGAAACGGGAATTACAGCAGACGGCTGACGGTAGCCATACATTATTTATACCGGAGATGGATGAACATTACCATTCGGTAAACGGGGCGGTACAGGAATCGCGCCATGTATTTATTGAAGCCGGATTGCATCATCAGGCAAAAAAGAATATCACTGTTTTTGAGATTGGTTTTGGGACAGGGTTGAATGCTTTCCTTACTTTATTGGATGCAGAAGAGAATAATCGCTCTGTGAACTATTATTCCATAGAACTTTATCCGCTTGGAGCCGAACTGGTCCGGGCGCTGAATTACGGCGACGTGATTTGTCCTGAAAAGAAAGAATGGTTTGAGGCCCTGCATGTTGCCACCTGGAATGAAGCTGTAAGAATAACCGATCGTTTCACTTTGCATAAAATACAGGGAGATAGTAATCACTGTGAATTGCCGGAAGAAATAGACCTTGTTTATTTCGATGCTTTTGCTCCGGATAAGCAACCGGAAATGTGGAGTCAGGAGATATTCGATAAATTATATGCGCATATGGCGGAAGGAGGAATCCTTACCACCTATTGTGCCAAAGGAGTAGTCCGCCGTATGATGCAGAAGGCCGGGTATTCCGTTGAAAGAATACCCGGCCCTCCGGGAAAACGCGAAATGCTCCGCGCTATAAAGTCTTCATTATAGAAGTGCGTCGATTTTAGCTACGAAAGCTGATTTCTGTGCTGCACCTACCTGTTTGTCTACTAATTTCCCGTCTTTAAAGAAAAGAACGGTCGGAATATTGCGGATACCGAACTGGGCAACGACATCGTTGTTGTTGTCTACGTCCATTTTACCGATTGTAACCTTACCTTCGTATTCGGTAGCCAGTTCGTCGATGATCGGACTTACCATGCGGCAGGGGCCACACCATTCAGCCCAAAAGTCAAGGACCATAGGCTTGCCTGCGTTTACTAACTCTTCAAAATTTGCATCTGTAACTTCTAGTGCCATAATTATATATCTAATTTAAATTGTTCCCTTTTGAGGTGCCAAAAGTAGTAATTCTTTCCACACCGTACAACTTTACCCGTTAATTTTGAAATCAATAGTTGAATTCTCCTGCAGGAACTCAATCAGCTTGCCTGTTACGTTTAACCGGATATTCTGTGAGAAGAAATTTTGTGAAATATTATGTTCGCCATCTACCACTTTGAAATATAACAAGCTCTGTCCCGGATTGTTTTTGATGAGCACAGATAATTCATTGACTGTAGGCTCGTCGAGATCGTGGATCGGCAGAGTGATACTGATTTTTTCGATCAGCTTATCCTTTTCGTCCTGCAACAGGCGGATGGAACCGATATTGAAATCGAGTTCGTTTTCGTTCCAACGGCGAGGCTCTACGCGGGCTGTGATGAGCAGGTACATACCGGGTTTGCAATATTTGCTGTATTCGATATAGTTATTACCGAACAAAGCGATCTCTCCACTGCCGGTGAAATCTTCTATTTTAACTACTCCGTAAGGCTTTCCTGTCTTGGTCATTCCCTCACGGAAATCGGTTACGATTCCGCCTAACAACATTTCGCGCCCTTTCAGGCTTTCCCGGTCGTTGATCTCTGCCATGCCCGTATTGCATACGTATGTCAGAACGATACGATATTCATCCAGCGGATGGGCGGAGAGGTAAATACCTATCAGTTCCTTTTCTTTATTCAGGCGTTCCAGATCACTCCAACGCTGGCAAACCGGAATTTCGGGTTTGGCGATGGCTACAAGCAGGTCATCGCCGCCGAACAGAGAGTTGGCTGCTGAGTTTTTATCCATCTGGAACTTATTACCATAACGCACCAGCGTATCCAGAAAGACTTCGCCTTTGCCTGTTTCTGCAAAGAACTGTTCGCGCTGGATACCGAAATTATCGAAGGCACCGGCCAACGCAAGCGATTCGATATTTTTCTTATTACATGCTGTCAGGTTGACGCGTTCCACAAAGTCGAAGATATTTTTATACGGACCGTTTTTCTTCCGTTCCTCGATGATATTCAATACGGCCGATTCACCTACGCCTTTCACGGCGCCTAGCCCGAAACGGATGTTCTTGTTTTTATCTACGCTGAACTTCAGGATGGATTCGTTGACGTCCGGTCCTAATACCTGCATACCCATTGCTTTGCATTCGTCCATAAACTTCGTGATATCGACGATGTTGGACAAACTTCGGCTCAGAACGGCTGCCATATATTCGGACGGATAGTTCGCTTTCAGGAAGGCCGTCTGATAAGCAACCCACGAATAGCAGGTGGCGTGGCTCTTGTTGAAGGCGTAGGAAGCAAACTTTTCCCAGTCGGACCAAATCTTTTCAAGCGTTTTTGCCTCGTATCCATTATCCTGTCCACCTTTCATGAACTTCGATTTCAGGTGGTTCATCTTGTCGATCAACTTCTTACCCATCGCCTTACGCAGAGCGTCACTCTCACCACGGGTAAAGTTTGCCAGCAAACGCGACAGAAGCATGACCTGTTCCTGGTAGACGGTAATACCGTAAGTGTCTTTCAGGTATTTCTCCATGACCGGTATATCATATTCGATCGGCTTGCGTCCGTGTTTACGGTCGATAAAGTCGGGGATATAATCCATTGGTCCCGGACGATACAGGGCATTCATGGCGATCAGGTCTTCGAATTTGGAGGGTTGAAGCTCCTTCAGGTATTTTTGCATACCTGCCGATTCAAACTGGAATGTACCGGTCGTTTTACCGTCGCAATATAATTTATAGGTTGCCGGATCTTCCAGGCTGATATGGTCGATATCGAGTTCGTGTCCGGTAGTCAGGCGGATGTTTTCAATAGCCTCTTTGATGATGGACAACGTTTTCAGTCCCAAAAAGTCCATTTTGATCAATCCGGTTTCTTCGATCACCGAACCTTCGTATTGAGTAACCAGCATTTCCTCGCCGGTTTCTTTATCTTTTGCCGTACTGACAGGCACGACGTCCGAAATATCATATCGTCCGATAATGACACCACAGGCATGTACACCGGTGTTACGCACGTTGCCTTCCAGCATTTGTGCATATTTTAATGTATCGCGTGCCAACGGATCGTTACCGGTCGCTGCTTCTTTCAGTTCAGGAACGTAGTTGATCGCATCTTTCAGTTTGAACTTCTTCATATCCGGTATCTTATCCGGTACCAGCTTAGCCAGACGGTTTGATTCGGAAAGCGGAAGTTTCTGTACACGGGCAACGTCCTTGATGGCCGATTTGGTAGCCATTGTACCGTAGGTAATAATATGTGCCACACGGTCAGCTCCGTATTTTTCCGTTACCCAACGCAATACTTCGCCACGACCGTCATCGTCGAAGTCGGTATCGATATCGGGGAGGGAGATACGGTCCGGATTCAGGAAACGTTCGAACAGCAGGTCATACTTAATCGGGTCGATCTTGGTGATTCCCAGGCAGTATGCAACTGCCGATCCGGCAGCCGATCCACGTCCCGGTCCCACCGATACGCCCAATTCTTCGCGGGCAGCGGCGATAAAGTCTTGCACGATAAGGAAGTATCCGGGAAAACCCATTGTT
The DNA here is from genome assembly GCF_003635445.1 of Parabacteroides sp. AF17-3. Classification (NCBI taxonomy): domain Bacteria; kingdom Pseudomonadati; phylum Bacteroidota; class Bacteroidia; order Bacteroidales; family Tannerellaceae; genus Parabacteroides; species Parabacteroides sp. AF17-3. Next base: position 257,897 of record NZ_QTMM01000009.1, read on the forward strand.
TTCATGATGTGTAACTCAAAGTCCAGACGTTCCCTGACTTCATCATTCAGGTTGTCTCCGTAACAAACCTTTGCACCGTCGTATGTCAGTTTTCTCAGGTAGTCGGCTTCCAGCTTGATACGGTATAATTTATCGTATCCGCCGAGTTTCTTTATTTTGTCTTTGGCATCTTCTTCGCTTAATACTACGTTGCCGTTTTCATCACGGGTGAACTCTTCGAACAAGTCCTGTTCCGAGAATTTTTCGCGATACGACTCTTCTGTCCCGAAATCTTCAGGGATGGCGAAGGTTGGCATGATAGGACCACTGTCGATGGAGTAGAAATCTACTTTGTCTGCTATTTCAAGCGTGTTGCTGAGTGCTTCCGGGATGTCTGCAAAGATGGCATTCATCTCGGCTGTCGTTTTCATCCATTCCTGCTTGGAATAACGCATACGTGTCGGGTCGTCCAGATCCTTTCCGGTACTGAGGCAGATCAGGCGGTCGTGTGCTTCGGCATCTTCCTGATTAACGAAATGGACGTCGTTGGTAGCGATCAGCTTGACATTATGTTTGCGGGCGAGTTCGATCAGGACCTTGTTCACTTCCTGCTGTTTGGGATACGTGGTGCAATCGGCGTTCGGGTCGTGTGTTTCGTGCCGTTGCATTTCCAGGTAATAATCTTCTCCGAACAGTTTTTTGAACCACAGGATGGATTCTTCTGCTTTATCTATCCGATCATGCATAATATGCTGCGGTATTTCGCCACCCAAACAAGCGGAACAGACAATCAGGTCTTCGTGATATTTCTCCAGTAATTCATGGTCGATACGCGGACGGCCGTAAAAACCTTCTGTCCAAGAGATGGAAACCATCTTGATCAGGTTTTTGTAGCCTTTTAGGTTTTTAGCCAGTATGATCAGGTGGTAACCGCTACGGTCTTCCTTCGCTGTTTTGTTATGCCTTCCGTTGCGGGCGCAATAGCACTCGCAGCCGATAATCGGTTTGAATATCTTTTTCTTTTCTGCTTCTATCAGAGACGGAATCTCCTGCAGGCGTGCCTGCTCTTCGGTGGAAAGAGCTTCTTTCCCTTTGAGGGCTTTCTGTTCTTTTTCCAGGTCTTTGATGGCTCCAAGCGGTTTCCCGTTCTTCTTGGAGACCTTGTTGAAGAACTCCTTTATACCGAACATATTACCGTGATCGGTAACAGCAATGGCGTTCATGCCGTCTTTTTGTGCCTTGTCAATCAGTGCATCGATCGAGGCTTGTCCGTCCAGCAGCGAGTACTGGGTGTGGACGTGTAGATGTATAAATGGTTCCATATATAATTGAAAAAGCTTTTATATTTTATCAAACAAAGGTACAGCTTTTGTTTGAATAATGTGAATGTTTAGAAATCTGTTTATGAGGGTATCCTCTAAAATAAAATACCATACAGGAAAACATCTGTTAAAATCATAGAATAAGTATCATCATTAGAAAAAAAAACTATCTTTGCTCATGGAAAAGAGGATATAATATGAAAAAGATAGGATTGGTAATAATATTAGTGATGTTGATGATTGTGCCGGCTACAGCACAGATCACTTGGGGTGTGCGTGGTGGCTTGGCTTATTCGTCGCTGGTGCAGAAAATAGACAACAATTATCAATCGGGCGCCCGTTTCGGATTTAGTGTAGCGGGACTGGCTCAGATACCTTTATATAAAAGATTGTCGCTTCAGCCGGAAGTCGCTTTTGTGCATCAGGGTGGTAATTACCTGTCAAAAATCTCAGAAGGAGACGGTACGGATTTAGCTTATCCGAAAACAAAATGTAACTATTATTCTATTCTTGTGCCTGTAAATCTGGTATATACCTTTCAGTTTACCGATGTTTATTTCAGTGTGATGGCCGGTCCGGCTGTCGATTTCTCTCTGTTTGGAAAAATGCGTACTAAGAATGTGGATAGCGATATCGTTTTCGGACAGTCAGGCGAAGCCGATCTTAAAACTTTCGACTTGGGGGTAAACCTTGGGTTACAGGTAGAATATTCGAATTTCTTCTTCTCCGTATCTGCCCTGTGCGGAACACTCGACCGCCGTACCACCAAACACGACGGCGAATCATCCCTTTATCAGAATAATGTAACATTCTCGTTGGGGTATTATTTCCGCCGGTAAATTTTTTCAATTAAAATAGGAATTAGGGAAAAGCATAACTCTCCGGCTATTCCCTTTTGTTGTATATCTTCTGCTCATAATCGTTTGGATGCGAAAAAGATGTACAAATGTTTTGTATTTCGAAGAAAAGCCGTACCTTTGCAAGCCGAATATTATCAAATTGTACTAAGAGTTTAGTTTCTAGCACATTATTGCGTCAAGTGTCCGTAGTGATAATGATAGCGAAAAACTAGGCGCTTGTTTTTTAGAGTTATTAATTAATTAATTTATTAAGCAGTGGATACTTTAAGTTTTAAGACCATTTCTGCAAACAAAGCAACTGTAAACAAAGAGTGGGTCATCGTTGACGCTGATGGACAGACTTTGGGACGCCTTTGTGCAAAAGTAGCAAAGCTTTTGCGCGGCAAGTACAAACCCAACTTCACTCCTCATGTTGATTGTGGTGATAATGTAATCATTATCAATGCAGATAAAATCGTTCTGACAGGAAACAAATGGAACGATCGTATTTATTTGAGATATACCGGATATCCCGGTGGACAGATCGAGTACACACCTAACGACTTGATGAAGAAAGGTGCCAGCCATCTGTTCAGAAAAGTAGTAAAGGGTATGTTGCCTAAAAACCGTCTGGGTGCTAAGTTACTTGCTAACTTATATGTATATGAAGGAACAGAGCACAAACACGAAGCTCAACAGCCTAAGTCAATCGATATAAACTCACTTAAATAATAACTATGGAAGTAGTAAATGCAATAGGAAGACGTAAAGCAGCAGTTGCTCGCGTATTCGTTAGCGAAGGAACGGGAAAGATAACTATCAACAAACGTGATCTTGCAAATTACTTTCCTTCTACAATCCTTCAGTTCATTGTTAAGCAGCCGCTTGCAAAGCTGAATGTTGAAGAACAATATGATATCAAGATCAACCTTGATGGTGGTGGATTCAAAGGTCAGTCAGAAGCTGCACGTTTGGCTATCGCTCGTGCTTTGATCAAGATTAATCCGGAAGATAAGTCTGCCTTGAGAGCAGAAGGATTCGTAACTCGCGATCCTCGTTCTGTTGAACGTAAGAAACCGGGTCAGCCAAAAGCTCGTAAGAGATTCCAGTTCAGCAAACGTTAATGTTATTTGTGAGTTTCTTACAAGGACAAAGCGTTTAGTATCTAAATTGTCGGGATTTCTTTTGCATGCAGACATGCCGGGGAACTACCTGATAGTTGAAAATTAAACAGAAAGTAAACGATTTAAAAAGAAAAAAATGTCAAGAGTTAATTTTGATCAGTTATTAGAAGCTGGTGTACACTTCGGACACTTAAAAAGAAAGTGGAATCCCGCTATGGCTCCTTATATCTTTATGGAGCGCAATGGTATTCATATCATTGATTTATATAAAACAGTTGCTAAAGTAGACGAAGCAGCAGAAGTAATGAAAAACCTGGCAAAACAGGGCAAGAAAGTACTTTTCGTTGCTACTAAAAAACAAGCAAAACAAGTTGTCGCTGATAAGGCTGCTTCAGTAGGTATGCCTTACGTTATCGAACGCTGGCCGGGTGGTATGTTGACTAACTTCCCGACTATCCGTAAAGCCATCAAAAAGATGACTACTATCGATAAGATGACAAAAGACGGTACATTTGATAACCTGTCAAAAAGAGAAAAACTTCAGATCACTCGTCAGCGTGCTAAGCTGGAAAAGACATTAGGTTCTATCGTAGACCTGACTCGTCTTCCGTCTGCTTTGTTCGTTGTTGACGTGATGAAAGAACATATCGCAGTTCGCGAAGCCAACCGTCTGGGTATCCCTGTTTTCGGTATGGTTGATACTAACTCAAACCCGAACAACATCGACTACGTGATCCCGGCTAACGACGACGCTACTAAATCAGTAGAAGTTATCTTAGGCGCTATCTGCGAAGCTATGAACGAAGGTTTGCAGGAACGCAAAGCTGAAAAGATCGATACAGAAGCAGCAGGTGAAGGCGAAGGCGCTAAAAGAGAACGCAAAGCTAAAGCTGCTGTAAAGAAAGAACGTACTAAGAAGGAAGACGAAGAAGCTTTGAACGCTAAAGTTGCCGACAAGTACGCTAAGGATATCGAAGAATAATTCAGTTGACAATTGCCGGTTGACAATTGACAATTAGAATATAAATACAATGGGCAATTGGCTTTTGACAGTAAGAGATTGTCAATAGGTAATTGTCCATTGTTCGTTAATAAAGAAGTAGAAAGAGTATAAACATTAAATAAGAAGGAAATAAGATTATGGCTGTAACTATGGCTGATATTACCAAGCTGCGCAAGATGAGTGGAGCTGGTATGATGGACTGCAAGAAAGCGTTGACCGAATCTGATGGCGACATCGAAAAGGCAATGGAAATTATCCGTAAAAAAGGACAGGCTATCGCCGCTAAGCGTTCAGACCGTGACGCTGCAGAAGGTTGTGTGTTAGCAAAGAAAGATGGCGGGTTCGCCGCTGTTATCGCTTTGAAATGCGAAACAGACTTTGTTGCTAAGAACGAAGATTTCGTTGCTTTGACTCAGGCTATCCTGGATGCTGCTGTGGCTAACAAATGTCAGACTTTGGATGAAGTAAAGGCTTTGCCTATGGGTAAAGGTACTATTCAGGACGCTGTTACTGACCGTAGCGGTATCACTGGCGAAAAGATGGAACTGGACGGTTATAATGTGGTAGAAGGTGCTTACACTACTGTTTATAACCATATGGGTAAAAATCAGCTTTGTACGATCGTTGCTTTCAACAAAGAATCAGAAGAAGCTGCTCACAACATCGCTATGCAGATCGCTGCCATGAATCCTATCGCTATCGATGAAGCTGGTGTTCCTGAATCAGTAAAAGAAGCTGAAATACAGGTGGCAATTGAAAAGACAAAGGCTGAACAGGTACAGAAGGCTGTTGAAGTTGCTTTGAAGAAGGCAGGTGTCAATCCTTCACATGTAGATAGCGAAGACCATATGGAAAGCAATATGGCTAAGGGCTGGATTACTGCTGAAGACGTAGCTAAGGCTAAGGAAATTATTGCAACTGTTTCTGCTGAAAAAGCTGCTAATTTACCGGAACAAATGATTCAGAACATCGCTAAAGGTCGTCTTAGCAAATTCTTGAAAGAAGTTTGCTTGCTGAACCAAGAAGATATCATGGATGGCAAAAAGACTGTAAAAGAAACAATGAAGGAAGCAGATCCTGAATTGCAGATTCTTGCATTCAAACGCTTCACTTTGCGCGCTGAATAATTTTGCGTTAGCAGAATAAAATAAAAAAGGGGCTTCGATTATTTCGGAGTCCCTTTTTCTATATATAAAAGTTTACTTTCTCTTATTTCAGTTCAGCCAAAGCCTCTTTGATACGTTTGATGGCTTCCACGATGTTTTCATCGCTGGTAGCATAACTCATACGGATACATTCGGGAGCACCGAATGAAGTACCGCCTACGCAGGCAACGTGTGCCTTTTCCAGCAGATACATAGCCAGGTCGTCAGCATCTTTGATTGTGTTGTTTCCGTCAGCTTTACCATAATAGTAGCTACATTTCGGGAACAGGTAGAAAGCGCCTTCCGGCTTATTTACTTCGAATCCCGGAACTTCTTTAGCCAGATTAACGATCAGGTCACGACGGCGTTCGAATGCTTTACGCATTTCTTCAACCGGTTCCTGTGAGCCTGTGTAAGCGGCTTCGGCAGCTTTCTGGGAGACAGAGCAAGGACCTGAGGTGTATTGACCTTGTAATTTGTTTACAGCCTTCACGATCCATTCCGGTCCGGCAATGAAACCGATACGCCAGCCTGTCATTGCATATGCTTTGGATACGCCGTTTACAATAACGGTGCGATCTTTCATGCCGTCGACAGAAGCGATACTGTGATGTTTGCCGATATAGTTGATGTGTTCGTAGATCTCGTCAGCAATAACGATGATATCCGGATGTTTTTTCAATACTTCAGCCAAACCTGCCAGTTCTTCTGCACTGTAAACAGAACCAGTCGGATTGGACGGAGAGCAGAGGATCAACGCCTTTGTCTTCGGTGTGATAGCTGCTTCCAGCTGTGCCGGAGTGATCTTGAAATCCTGTTCGATACCTGCTGTAACGATTACCGGTTTACCTTCAGCCAGTTTGACCATTTCAGGATAGCTTACCCAGAACGGTGCCGGAATGATAACTTCGTCTCCGGGATTAACCAACACCAGAATTGTGTTACAAACGGATTGTTTAGCTCCGTTCGCGCAGGAAATCTGTGTAGCTGCGTATTCCAACCCGTTTTCATTCTTCAGCTTGGTAACGATAGCATTGCGTAATGCCGGATAACCGGGAACCGGAGAATAGCGAGAGAAATTGTCGTCTACCGCTTGCTTGGCTGCTTCCTTGATGTGATCAGGTGTGTTGAAATCAGGTTCTCCCACACTCAGGTTGATAACATCGATACCTTGTGCTTTGAGCTCATTGCTCTTCTGAGACATCGCCAACGTAGCGGAAGGCGATAAACTTGCTAAACGATCTGAAACTTGTGTCATAACACTGCTGTTTGTATAGGTTATTTTAAATAGTTGCGACAAAAGTAATTAATAATCGGATTCTTTGCAACAAATTGCTAATTATTTGATGTTATGGAGAACATGTCCCATACGCTCCTTTTTTGTCTTCATATAAAATTCATTATATTTGTTCGGAGTGACTTCGATAGGAACGTTTTCCACAATTGTTAAACCATAAGCTTCCAGGCCTACACGCTTGATCGGATTGTTTGTCATCAGGCGCATTTTGGTAATGCCGATGTGCTTCAGGATCTGTGCTCCGACGCCATAATCGCGTTCATCAGCCTGGTGTCCCAAATGCAGGTTGGCGTCTACCGTATCCAATCCTTCTTCCTGAAGTTTGTAAGCTTTCATTTTATCCATCAGGCCGATGCCGCGTCCTTCCTGGTTCAGGTAGACGATAGCTCCGCGTCCTTCTTTTTCAATCATTTGCATGGCTTTGTGCAACTGTTCGCCGCATTCGCAACGCATAGAACCGAAAATATCACCGGTTGCACAAGATGAATGTACGCGAACCAATACCGGTTCCTCTCCGGATATATCGCCTTTTATCAGAGCGATATGCTCCAATCCGTTACTTTTCTGTCGGAAAGGGATCAGGTGGAAATGACCGTACTGGGTCGGCATATCGACTTCTACACCTTTGTCAACAATGGACTCTGTTTTCAGGCGGTAGGCAATCAGATCCTTAATACAAATGATCTTGATATCGAACTTTTTAGCTACTTCCACTAATTGCGGCAGACGTGCCATTGTTCCGTCTTCATTGATGATCTCGATCAATGCCCCGGCAGGATAGAGGCCGGCCAGGCGGGCCAGGTCGACAGCTGCTTCGGTATGTCCGGCACGACGGAGTACACCGCGTGAACGGGCTCGCAGCGGGTTCACATGTCCCGGACGTCCCAGGTCAGAAGGCTTTGTCTGTGTATCAGCCAGTGCACGGATCGTTTCGGCACGGTCGAACATGGATACACCGGTCGTGCAACCGCCACCCAGTTTATCGACAGTTACGGTGAACGGTGTCTCGAGCATAGAGGTGTTTCTGGCAACCTGCATATCCAGGTCCAGCTCCTGGCAACGTTCTTCGGTGATCGGGGCGCATAATACACCACGACCGTATGTCATCATGAAATTTACTTTTTCGGGCGTTATCTTTTCCGCAGCAACAATGAAGTCCCCTTCGTTTTCACGATCTTCGTCGTCAACAACGATCAGGAATTTACCTTCACGAAAATCTTCGATTGCTTCTTCGATGGTGTTTAATTTGATCTCACTCATATCTGTTTTAATTTTTAATTTCTAAGTTCCGGATCATATCTTCCAATTCGCGGCTTGTTTTTTGTACTACTTGTATATCATGGCGTAATAATTTACGCTGGTATGTAGCAAGCAAATAGACCGGAAGTCCGATCGGGAAAAATATACCGAATGCCAGTCCGATCTTTCCGTTGAGATTTGCATTCAGTTGGTTGTATCCGCCGATAACAGGATAATCCATCAGTTTGTTTAGTACTAGATTCTGATCGGAGTTACCCAGTTCTTCAATGATACCTTCCATTTCTGTAGCCAGCTGTTCTGCCGTATGATCCTTTCCGCCTTGTTTCCAGAAAGTGAAATAGTTCAACCAACGTTTATGGCTTTTGAGATATTCGGCGCAGTTTTCCGCCAGCTTATCCAGGCGCGGCAACATAGCTGCATAGTCCGGATTAAAAATGATTACCTCTTTTTTCTCCACCTTACGTCCGGCCCGTTTACCAATAAAATTCTTTATGGCGTTCAGATAGGTGTCTGCATTCAATATGACACTGTCATTAACAGCCTTATAAGTCAGGAAAATCCCTAGTGGTGCCAGAATAGCGGAACTCAGCCACATTCCTTCCCAGGCTTCCCATATACCGTCGCGTGCCATTTTAAATCCGATATTGTCTATAATATAATAGAATATAAACAGGATTACGGAAATAACGACCGGCATTCCCAGTCCTCCTTTACGGATAATTGCTCCCAGTGGGGCACCGATAAAGAAGAAGACCATACAAGCGAAAGATAAGGTGAATTTCTTATGCCATTCAGTCAGGTGGCGGCGTACTTTGTAAGCCTCGTCTCCTAATGTTGCAGCTTTGAAATAATAATCGGCCTTTACACTTTCAATGTTTGATTTGGCACGGACCAATAAGGCGGCTTGCCCGCTTGGTGCTTCGGCTTTATACAAACTGTCGAAATTGATTATTTTGACCGGTTCGTTTGATATTTTGGTGAGAGAATCAGCGTCGTTTGCTGTTGCAGTATTGCCGGTTCCCGTTTCTGCCTGTTGGGATAACTCCCTTTTGGGTTTGGAGAATGTCTTTTTATAAGACATGTCATACACATTTTTGGAATTGATCGCCTTGATGCTGTCGAGCCGTACGGTCATGGAGTCAATAGAGGTCTGTAAATCCTTCAGCTGCTTACCCATATATTGGTTTTGCATAAAAGATTCATCCGTGCGGGTGAAGTTTGCATCGAAATCTATCAGAATATCTTTGGTGCTGAATGTCTCCCTGCGGTAAGGAACAGCTGTTTTCCGGTTGTTGCTGCCTGTCTGGCCTTCGGACAGGTTTTCAAACGACTCCCCATTGAAAAGGGATAAGACCAGAAACAGCTTGTCCGCAGATGTTTTCAGTCTGCCAGAGTCTGCAAGGATCACACGTGCGTTATTGAAACCTTTGGAATAGTCATAGATCATGACATCTTTCAGTAATCCGGTCTGATTGTTTTTTTCTTTTACATATACATTATATCCCGTAATTTCCCCATAGAATACACCTTCCGGAATATCCAGTTCCGGCGACTTCTGGCGCATGGAGTAGAGAAGGGAATATAGTTTCACCTGTACGACAGGCATTGCATTGTTCTGGAAAAAGAAAGCGCCGATACTGATAATCCCGATTGTGATGATCAACGGCCGCATGATATGTATCAGCGATACTCCGGCAGATTTCATCGCCAGCAATTCCAGGCGTTCGCCCAGGTTACCGAAAGTCATCAGAGATGCAAGCAAAATGGCCAAAGGTAAAGCCATGGGGAGGAGGAATAAAGCAGCATAAAAAAACATTTCGCCGAGCACAGGAATCCCCAGTCCCTTTCCCACCATGTCGTCTATGTACCTCCAAAGGAACTGCATGAGTACAATAAACAGACAGATACCGAAGGTCATAATGAACAACGGCAGGAAAGTCTGCAGCATAAATGTATATAATCGTTTTATCTTCAACATTGCCTATCCGGGTTGACGGGGCAAAAGTAGTGTAAAAAACGATAAGAACATTACATAATTCTCTAAAACAACCTAAATCCCGAGTGTACGTTTCAATTCATAGACTTGTGAGTCCCATAAATTGATTGAATCTTTCTTTTCATCCGGCTCGGCAAAGTCGGTTATTTCAAGAGCAGTTGCTCCGGTAAGTTCAACCGTGTGAATTAAAAATTCGAAGTAAACATTATCTTCTTCCTCGTCTGTCCACCGGTAGCGGATACTAATTTCCGGTTTTATCGACAAAACTTCTGCCTCCTGCTCATCCCTGTTCCACTTAAAAACATACGTGTTGTCATTGATCGTTACGTCATCAGCAAACCAGGCAGACAATCCTGGAGGGGTAGTGAGGTGATTCCATAAACTTCGTCGCGAAACTTTATCGAAAATGTATTCGATATGAAACTTCTCTTTTTTCATCTTTCATACAATTATTTGCGCAGCAAGTTACTCAAAAGATTCATATTTCCCAATATTATTAGAGTAAAAAAGCATCTAATTTTTAACGCCTTAGCTGAAAGCCCTGAAAAATAAAAGATTTTTTTTTGCAAAAGTGTTGCATAATATAAAAATAACCTCTACTTTTGCAGCGTCAATAAGAAAAGTTGACGACATGATGGCGAGATAGCTCAGCTGGTTAGAGCGCATGATTCATAATCATGAGGTCCCCGGTTCAATCCCGGGTCTCGCTACTGAAAGGCTTACAAGAAATTGTAAGCCTTTTTTGTTTGTATCTCCTCTGTTTCTAATCTCTCCATTTAAGCTATTATCCGGATAAATCCTGCGAAATGTACTTTTTTTGAAAAAATATTGCTAAAAAGTTTGGTGGAGTGATTTTTCTTGTATCTTTGTCATATAATAATAGTACAATGTTTCTATAATATAATATATATCTATATGATTAAGTTTTTATTGGATTATTCCAGCGGCGTACCGGTGTACCGTCAGATTATCGACCAGATCATATTTGGCATAGCATCCGGACAACTTAAATTGGGTGAACAGCTTCCTACAGTCAGGGCACTTGCTGTGGAACTGAAGGTAAACCTGAATACGGTATCCAAAGCGTATAAAGAATTGGAGATCAAAAATATTCTGGAGACTCAGCAAGGTACCGGCACTTTTATCAACAAAACAGAAAATGTGGTGTCGGAAAAGGAAAGGGAAGATAAGCTGAAAGAGATTTGCATGCAGTTTTCTTCCGTAGCGTTTAGTTATGGCTTTAATCTGGATGAAGTCATGCGGGAATTGAAAGACATTGAAACCTCTAAAAAATAATAGTTATGACAACAAATGTAATTAACAAGGGATGGTTTAATCCAATTTCTCTTACAGTATTGCTGGTATTGATTTCTGTATCGATCATTCTGTCTGTTTTACAGATTGTAAATGTTCAGGTCTTTGTGCTCTTAATCCTCTTTTCCGGATTATTGGCTACTTCTATCCGCATTGCCGACCAGTGGGAACGGGCAGTGGTGTTACGAATGGGTAAATTCAAAGGTTTAAGAGGTCCTGGTCCATTTATGATAATTCCTATTATTGACAGTGTCTCTGCTTATATCGACCAGCGTGTGAGGGTAAGCGCCTTTAAGGCAGAGCAGACCCTGACCAAAGATACGGTACCGGTGAATGTGGATGCTGTTGTGTACTGGACGGTTTGGGACGTTGAAAAAGCAGCTCTGGAAGTTCAGGAATATCAAAGAGCCATCGAGCATATTGCACAGACCGGTTTAAGAGATACGATCGGTAAACATGAATTATCTACTCTCTTGCAGGAACGTGATAAAATAGCCGAAGACTTGCAACATGTTCTGGATCGGAACACAAATCCCTGGGGAATCACTTGTCAAACCGTTGGTATTAACGACATCGCCATACCTCAGGACCTGGCCGACGCCATGAGTAAAGAGGCACAAGCTGAGCGTGAAAGAAGAGCACGCGTTATCCTGGGAACGGCGGAGACTGAAATTGCCGAAAAGTTTGAACTAGCCAGTCGAAAGTACACGGATAATCCGGTAGCCCTGCATCTCAGGGGAATGAATATGTTGTTTGAAGGCTTGAAAGAAAAAGGCTCTATGGTTATTGTCCCCAGTTCGGCGCTCGATTCCATGAACCTGGGTGCCATGGGAGGATTGGTTTCGTTGGCAAAAAGCAACGAGGCGTTTGCACACGAATGATATAATGTATGAATTAAAAGGACTTTTATAATTTATGAACAGACATAAGCACGGACTCTCTTTGATCCTTCTATTTTTTATCTTTATAGGTTGTTCTCAAAAACAATCTTTGGATTGGGTTCCATTCAATTGGGAGGGTGATACTATTTCCGGACAATATATTGAAAAAGCATATATATATGTACCTGTAAAAATAGATGGTTTGCCATATGATTTTACGATGCAGTTTGATCTGGGAACGTATCAATCCGTATTTTATGGAAATTCATTAGAACCATATCTTGCGGAATGCCCTTCTTTAATGGGTAATCTGGATTCGACCGGAATGTTTAGAAATCTAAGCCTGAAAATGGGAACGGTTGATTTTAACAGCATTAATATCGGTTATAAAAAAGACTTTGGTGATAAAATTCCTGAAGATTCGCTTCGCTCTAAAACCCCGAAACATATTGGAACAATTGCTGCCGATATATTCCAGGACAAATTTCTAATAATCGATTATAAATTAAACAGATTTGCTATATCTGATTTTTTACCGGCTGAATATAACGACTTGCCGGCAGAAAAATTTGAATTGACGGCTGGTATCATACGACTTCCGTTTTGTATTAATGGCAAAAATTATAAGTTAATGTTCGATACCGGGTCAAGTCCCTTTCAGTTGGTAACAACGAAAGAGAGAGCGTTGGATATATCCGGTTCGGTAATCGTCGATTCTTTGAGTGGTCCTTTATGGTGGGGAAAGGAAATAACTTTCTATGGGCTTGAAGTCAACAAGCCCATAGAGTTTGCTGGGAAAGCTTTGGGAAACTCACGGGTCTATTATGATAAAGAAGGACTCTGGAATGGTATTTATGATTCTTTTAATGTGTGGGGAATAACCGGAAATGCCTATTTCTTCAATAATACTATAATAATAGATTATAAGAATAAGTTGTTCAGGATAGAATGAGAGCAAGAAATTAGCTTTTTTCAATTAAAAATCTTGTTTCGCTCAGTTTTAGAAATAATTGAGTTATCCCGTTCCCGTGCTTGACACGGGATCGCAAGGGGACAGACTGTATCCTGTATGTATTTTTTGATACCGCCAGTTCTCTTGCGGCCCCGTGTCAAGCACGGGGACAAGATAGCTCACTTTTGACAAATCTAACCTCTTTCTTTATATCACTTCAAAGAATATTTTAAACCGGGTATAACCCTCTTCTGTCGACAGGCTGAATCGGCATCGATGGTTTGTCAGTACCTCTCTGACAAACATCAGGCCGATCCCCTGTCCGGATGATTTGGTGGTGAAGAAGGGGGTGAAAAGTTTTTGTTTGGCCTCCTCGCTTATTCCGGGACCATTGTCTTCTATGATAATGGATAAAGGGGAATGGTGGGTACTGATTTTTATCCTGCCGTTTTCCCCGATTGCCTCGTAAGCATTTTTGATGATATTGACCAGAACCTGTTCAAACTGGATGCCGTCTACGTGGATATATTGATCATTATCGGTCAGGGATAAAGACAATTCTATATTTCTTTGCCGGCATTCGATGCTGGTCAGTGAATACACCGAACGGGCCTGCTCATTCAGGGAGATCAGGGAAAAAGTCGGTTCGGGTATGCGGATAACCTGCGCCAGGTTGCTGATAAAGCTGGCCAGATGTCCGCAACGGTCGAAAGAGGCCTCGATAGCCGGCAACACATATTCCCATTTGTTGCTCCCGTCCTGCTTGAAAATATCGGCGACAACATTCAGCGTGGAACCGATCGCCCCGACCGAATTATTTACCTCGTGAGACATCATACGGATGATGCGTTCGTATGAATCTTTCTCTATTTTAAGCAGTTCATGCGTGATCTCTTCAATCAATATAAAAGGATGGTTGAATCCCTGGTCAATAAAAGACGAACGGATACAACGGTACACTTTGTTTACCGAATTGCGGACCATCATATCGTCGCCCTGTTTTAATTGCCCTAAAGCAGGGGCCAGTTCGAATGTGGAATCGTTGAAAGTCTTCCCTTTGATTTCTGAAATATCGGAAATGTTTAATAGTTTCAACCCCGAAGGGTTTACTTCTACGATCTGTTTATCAAAGTTCAGAATAATAATCCCCTGTGGCGATGCGTGGATAAGCAGGTCAAGGAACTGGTTTTTTTCGCGTACTGCCAGCCGTTCACTCCGTAACTGTGAGATCATCCGGTTGAAAATCCCGATCAGTTCGTTGGCATCTTTATTTTTGACCAGACGTAAATGGGTTGAGAAATCCTGGTCTTTGAGTAATTGCATTCCACTAAGCAGAATGTGATAGGGCTTGACCAGTTTATGATAGATAAAGGTCGCCAGCAGGAGCGATAAAATGGCAATGCACTGTATCACCCAGAAAGGAATCGGTTCATTCCGGAACAAAACGAACCCTATACCACTCGATATACAAGCGATAAAGGCCGTGATCGTCCAGAATATCCATTTCGATTTCATTCGGGAAGTTTAATGTCGTATTTTTCGAGGCGGCGGTATAAAGTCTGTCTGCTCAGTCCCAATGCCGCAGCTATCCTGGAATGATTGCAACCATACAATTCGACCGCTTTTTGTATCATGTTCCTTTCCACCATTTCCAGGGAGAGGATTGTATTCCCGCCGGCAGGTTGGCTGGCAGGAACTTCAATATATTGCTGTTTGAAATCAATATCTGTGATGACATCCTTTCCTGAGATAAGAATTGTTCGTTCCACCAGGTTTTTCAGCTCGCGGATATTTCCGTGGAAAGGCAGTTTTTTCAGATATCCGAATGCTTCCTGCGATATTTCCGCTTCAGGCAGATTGTTTTGTTCAGCCTGTTTGCGGGCAAAATATTCAACCAACAGGGGAATGTCTTCGGGACGTTCGCGTAAAGCCGGCATCTGTATGGTGATCAGGTTGATCCGGTAGAACAGGTCTTCGCGGAATGTACCTTGCGCCACCATCTCCGGGAGATTCTTGTTTGTCGCACAGATGATACGGGTATCCACCTGCCTGGGCTTGCTCTCGCCCAGCGGTTCGAAGGTCTGGTCCTGTAAAACTCTCAATAGTTTTACCTGGCAAACCAGATCCAGTTCCCCGATCTCATCCAGAAAGATCGTCCCTTTGTCCGCCAGCTCGAACCGTCCGGTCCGGTCGTGGCGGGCGTCGGTGAAGGCACCCTGTTTATGGCCGAACATTTCACTTTCGAACAGCGATTGAGAAATGCCTCCCAGATTGACTTTGACAAACGGTTTGCCTTGCCGGTTGCTGTTTTCGTGGATTGCTTCGGCAATCAGTTCCTTACCTGTGCCGCTTTCGCCGGTGATCAGCACAGGGGCATTCGTCTGGCTGATGCGTGAGATTGTATTTAAAACCTGTTGCAGAAGGGGAGATCTGCCGATGATCTTGTCAAAACGGTCCGTTCTTTCCGTTTTCCCGTTTTTCGGGTCCGGATTTTTTTCTTCGCTGTCCCTGAGTTGTATGGCTGTTTCTATTGTTTTCAGCAAAGCCAGGTTGTTCCACGGTTTCGTGATAAAATCGAAAGCACCGGCACGTATGCCTTGGACAGCGAGGTTGATGGAACCCCAGGCCGTGATCAGGATAACCGGGACTGCCGGGCAAAATACCTGTACTTTGGCAAGCAGTTCCAGTCCTTCTTCCCCGGTCGTTGTGTTGCTATAATTCATATCCATCAAGATCAATTGCGGACAGGTATGGCGCACGAAATCAATGGCCTCCTGCTGGTTTGCTGCCGTAGCTACCTCATATCCGGCCCGTTTCAGGACCAGTGTAAGCGAAGTCCGTACCGTTGTATCATCGTCACAGATAAGTATCATATTCGTTTATTATTTATCAAAGTTACAAATTTTATTCATCCCGTAGGGCCTCTGCCGGAGGAATCTTTGCGGCTTGTCGGGCCGGGTACCATACGGCTATCAGGGATATCGTTGCCAACAGACCGAAAGTCAATACATAGTTGATAAACTCCTGTTCCATTCCTATGCCTGCCTCCATTCTGTTGGAGATAGGGATGTCCAGCAATTCCAGTAACTCCGTCTGGTTGATGTTAAGGCAGATATTTACACCTACCACACTGGCGATAAATAATATCAGTAATGTCTCCCCGAAAATCATCTGTTTTACTCCCTGCCGGGTTGCCCCGAGTGCCAGCCGCAGACCGACTTCGCTCCGGCGTGTCTGTGTCCGGTACCAGAATGTCCCGATAATCCCCAGGAATATATTCAGGATCAGAAAAGTGGTGATGGCATATATCCCGTTCAGGTCGCCTGTCGGCCAGTTCATTTCTCTTGCATTTTTCGTCGATGAAAAGACGGAAGCCAGAAAATAAGGCCCCAGCATCAGTTGGTCACGCATTTCACGGGTAAACCGTTCCGCAAAATCATTGTCGACTCCCGGACTCACACGGATATATATCTGCATATTCGCCAGATCATATTCTTTTTTATCCAGCGGTTGTATCATATTGCTGTAAAAAGAATCGAAGTAACTGTCTTTCATCTTATCGGCAGTTCCGATAATAGTGTAGACCGCCTTGTCATGGGTAGCGGTTAATTGTTTTACGTCGGATAGCGGTACAGCATATTCCGAAGAACCGAACTCCCCGTTCCGGCTGGGGGTGATCACGATCATCCTTGTTCCCGGTATTCCCCAATCGCTGAGTTCTTTGACTGTATTTTTTATTTTGAACACATCGAAGAAACTGTCGCTGACCCATCTCATCCGTAGGGTTACCATGTTGGCTGTGTCTTCATTAATATAATAACTGCTCATATAATTTGACCAGGCAAAAGGAGCACCCCATTTCGAAAAACTCACACTTTCCACTCCCGGATAGTTGTTTACACGATTCAGAAAAGTCATAGCCAGCGCTTGTTTGTCCGTCTCTTCCGTCGGCCCGTCTTCTGTCGGAAATGCGGCACTGTCTGCCGGCTTTCTCTGCATATTGATCTGATAGGTATGTTCTATGTCGAAACCATTCGGTTCAAAATAGCATTTTCCCATATAGAAAAGATAATCGACACAAAACCAGAGTACACAGAATACAAGTACATATTCCAGGGTGATCCACGCATTCGTTTTACGTTCGTTCCAGATGATTTTAAATATGTGGCGTATCATAATCAGTTATCATTTTGATTGAGTGAATTAATAATCTTCATCCGTGAAGCCCGGTAGGCCGGTATTCCCGCAGAAAGCAGGTTGATGACCAGGCAGACGGCAAATACCGCCAGCAGGACCGGAATGGAAATCAGCGTATTGACCGGTATTGTACTGCCGGACGGAATATCGAGCAGCCAGTCCCGCATCCGGAATACTATAACGTACGACAGGATCAGACCGATCACCCCACCGATCAGCGAAGTAATCAGGTTTTCAAAAAGCACCTGTATCAGGATCGTGTATCTTTTTGCACCGAACGCTTTCCGTATCCCGATTTCTTCCGTTCGTTTTTTCATGCGCGAAAGGCTTAGTCCTGAGAGGTTGATTGCCGGTATCAGCAAAAGTATCAGCAGGATGAAGATCATTTTCCTGTTCTGGATGGTGATCGATTTCGTAATATCCTCGACGCTGTTTCCCCGGATGTCTTTCTGATAGAATTGATTGTTCAACGGTCCTTTCATATAAAGCGTCCAGGGAGCATTCTCTGTGTTGTATTTTTTCTCCATGTTTCTCACCTCTGCGGTTATTGCCGCAAAATCGCTGGTTTTTTCAGCCATTATAACCACATCGAAATATAGGTTTTCTTTTTTCAGGGATGAATAGGGTACCCATAGATCTCCGTAAGCCCGTTTGAATACCGGCGATACATCCTTCACGATTCCTATGATCCGGTACGGTTTGAAGTTAACCAGAATCGTTTGTCCGAGTGCTGTTTCTCCTTTGAATGCTTTTTTTGCCAGCGTTTCAGAAACGACTGCGACAGATATTCCGGAATTAAATTCCCCTTCGTTGAACGGACGTCCCTTTATAAAAGAAAAAGAAAATATTTTCCAGTAAGTGGCATCGGTGAGCCTTTGGTCTGCACTTATAATCTCGCTGGATCCTTCCCGGCTGACCAGTGTGGACGGACGTTTGGGATGTATTGATGTAACGGCCGAAACATATCGGGGAGTTTTCAACGGGTACAGGTAATCTTTTACGATATCATACGATAGACTGCCCGATTGCCAGCTGTTTTTTGTCGTGTCTTTTTTTACCTGGTAGTTGATATGTAAGGTTCGCTCCCTGTTTATTTCCGGTTGGGCGCTGATACCTTTTATTTCATCGGCCACGATGATTGTCATGATCATCATGATTGCCAGTGCCGTTCCTATAATTGCGATGGCGCTGATAAACTTGTTTTGTTTCAGCATCAGCAGCGCCTGTTTGAAATATATCCTGTACATAGTGGTTCCTTTATAAAATTATTCAACTCGTCTTCCATCGAAAAAACGGACAATGCGTTGCGTTGACTCGGCAATATGCTCGTCATGCGTGACCATTACTATGGTGGTACCATCCTCATTCAACTGAAACAGAAGTTCCATAATCTCCGAACCCATTTTACTATCCAGGTTTCCGGTTGGTTCATCCGCCAGAATGATCTGCGGATTCCCGACAATGGCCCGTGCCAAAGCTACACGCTGGCATTGTCCACCCGATAACTGTGTAGGTAAATGTCTCATCCGGTGTGATAGTCCTACCTTCTCCAATACTTTTTCAGCAGCTTCCCGTCGGCTTTTAGCTGTTGAATTACGGTAGAGCAGGGGCAGTTCTACGTTATCCAGTACATTCAGTGAATTGATCAGGTGAAAACTCTGAAAAACGAATCCCAGCATTTTGTTCCTGAACTCAGCCATTTCTCCGTCTTTCATCTGTGTGGTTTCCGTCTCGTTGATCAGGATTTTTCCCTGATCCGGCAGATCCAGCAATCCCATTAGATTGAGCAGGGTACTCTTTCCGCATCCCGATGGCCCCATAATAGAAAGAAACTCACCTTTTCTGACTGTGAGATTTACATTTTCAAGTGCTGTGGTCTCTACTTCCGTTGTGCGGTATACTTTTGTTATACCTTCCAGTTTGATTATTTCCATATTATCCTCAGTTTATCTGTCTCTATAGTAACAATGTATATGCCAAAACCCTATTGTGTTGAAAATGAGTGTTCGCTTTATGGGGAGGGTGTCCGAATACGGACAAATTTGTCCATAAACCGGAATAAAAAAAGCCCGCATTCTCAGATTGTCGTTTATAAACAACTTGAGAATGCGGGCTTATTAATTATGTAACCTCACGGTTATATTAATTAAGGTTTGCTTGCGGAATTAAGGGTTCACACAAGCAGAGTATAGGGTAAAATTTCACAAATTGTATTGTGTCTACAAATGTACTATGTTTAGTTGTATTTGTAGCATGTGTATTTCTATCATACGTGAGAGGCGTACCTGTCAATCTTTGCTTTGATTTATTGTGTGGGTGGTAAACATGTCAATTGTGATCTGTTTGCCTATGCTGTGAATATAGGCAATGTAAATCAATGGTTTTGTTGTAAAAATTAACGCATGTTTTACTATCATAAAGGGCGGTAAAGCTATCACGGAGAATCGCATGTATGAAAAAAAAACGGCGCACACGCGGAACTATCCGAATGTGCGCCCTTATGCATATAAAAAATTGAGGGTCAAATTTTAACCAATTGTAACATGTTGAATAACTGTACCCCAGTCTGTTACAACAATATTGCAATTGTTTTTTGAGAGGTCAAAAGTAATTTCTGACAGTTCTCCTTCGTTTACAGACACTTTCTCCGAATTTTTGACATTTTTTGAAGAAAGGATCATGTTATCATCTTTATAAAGCTCTATAGTCACGTCGGAAGCCGGTAAAATAGCTGTGTTGTCAGCAACAACGTTACCTTTTGCGTCCATGGTTGCAGGGATGATATATTCAATTTCTTCGCCTGT